>NZ_JBSSAG010000020.1:0-53768 GCF_054058395.1 Thermostichus sp. OS-CIW-26
AACTGGACGCTGAACCCGTTCCACATGATGGGGGTGGCTGGCGTTTTGGGTGGAGCGCTGTTGTGTGCCATCCATGGGGCGACGGTGGAGAACACCCTGTTTCAGGATGGGGAGGCGGCCAGCACCTTTCGGGCTTTTGAGCCGACGCAGTCGGAGGAGACCTACTCGATGGTGACGGCCAACCGGTACTGGAGCCAGATTTTTGGGATAGCGTTTTCCAACAAGCGGTGGCTGCACTTTTTCATGTTGTTTGTGCCGGTGACGGGTTTGTGGATGTCGAGCATTGGGGTAGTGGGGTTGGCGCTGAACCTGCGGGCGTATGACTTTATCAGTCAGGAGGTGCGGGCAGCGGAAGACCCTGAGTTTGAGACGTTTTACACGAAGAACATTTTGCTGAACGAGGGGATTCGGGCGTGGATGGCGCCTCAGGACCAGCCCCATGAGCGCTTTGAGTTCCCTGAAGAAGTCCTCCCCCGCGGCAATGCGCTCTAAACCCACTGAGCTCGCTCGACTTTAGCTGCGGTAGATCCCTAGAGATCTGCTCTGTGAGGATGAGCGCTTGCCCAAGGGATCCCCTGCCGCGGATCCCAGTGGACAGGGAGCCCAACGGCAGGCGCTCGCGTTAACTAAACTTTTTTTGGTGTCTCTTGTTCCTGACTATCATTGGAGGTTGGTCTCTGTGACCTCGACAACATTTGGTTCTGCAGTGGTGCAAGATCGCACCCAAGGCGGATTTGCCTGGTGGGCTGGGAATGCCCGCTTGATTAATCTCTCCGGTCGGCTTTTGGGCGCCCATGTGGCTCACGCTGGCCTGATCGTCTTCTGGGCGGGGGCGATGCTGCTGTTTGAGGTGGCTCACTTCACGCCGGATCGGCCTATGTATGAGCAGGGCCTGATCCTGATGCCCCACGTGGCCACTCTGGGCTGGGGGGTTGGCCCGGGGGGCGAGGTGATTGACACCTACCCCTACTTTGTCATCGGGGTGCTGCACCTGATCTCCAGCGCCGTGCTGGGGTTGGGGGGCATTTATCACGCCATTCGCGGCCCAGAAACTCTGGAGCAGTCTTTCCCCTTCTTCGGCTACGACTGGAAAGACAAGAACAAGATGACCACCATCCTGGGGATCCACCTGATCCTGTTGGGGTTGGGGGCTTTCCTATTGGTGGCCAAGGCCATGTGGTTTGGCGGTGTCTATGACACCTGGGCTCCAGGGGGTGGCGATGTGCGGGTAATTACCAACCCCACCTTGAACCCCGCTGTGATCTTCGGCTACTTGTTCAAATCTCCCTTTGGTGGGGAAGGCTGGATCATCAGCGTCGACAACATGGAGGATGTAATCGGTGGCCACATTTACATCGGCATTATCTGCATTGCCGGTGGGATCTGGCACATCCTCACCAAGCCCTTCGGTTGGGCCCGCCGCGCCTTTATCTGGTCTGGGGAGGCCTATCTCTCCTACAGCTTGGCGGCGGTTTCGCTGATGAGCTTCATTGCCACCTGCTACATCTGGTTCAACAACACCGTCTACCCCAGCGAGTTCTACGGCCCCACTGGCCCAGAAGCCTCGCAAGCGCAAGCCCTCACCTTCATCGTGCGCGACCAGCGCCTGGGGGCGAACATTGGCCAAGCCCAAGGTCCCACCGGTCTGGGTAAATACCTGATGCGCTCCCCCACGGGCGAGATCATCTTCGGCGGCGAGACGATGCGCTTCTGGGATGTGCGGGCTCCCTGGAAAGAGCCGCTGCTGGGCCCCAATGGGTTGGATCTGGATAAGCTGAAAAACGACATTCAGCCCTGGCAAGCCCGCCGTGCAGTGGAGTACATGACCCACGCGCCGCTGGGATCCCTGAACTCGGTGGGGGGTGTGGCTACTGAAATCAACACGGTGAACTTCACCAGCCCCCGCACCTGGTTGGCCGCTCACAACTTCATCTTCGGCTTCCTGTTCTTTGTCGGCCACCTGTGGCATGCCGGTCGCGCTCGCGCTGCCGCTGCTGGCTTTGAGAAAGGGATCAGCCGCGAGAACGAGCCGGTTTACCGGATGAAGCCGATCCGATAAGGGCATAAGTCCCTCTGGAATGTACCTTTGGCCCCCCTTGCCGGGGGCCTTTTTTTGGGCATCCCCCCCTCAAGGATTGGCAGAAAGAAAGTTTGGGGTGGAAACTGAAAAGCGCTGAGTCATCAGAGCAGATGCACAAGATCCCTGTTACCGTCATCACCGGATTTCTGGGATCCGGCAAGACCACGGTGATCCGTCACCTTTTGCTCAACAACCAGGGCCGCCGCATTGCCGTGTTGGTTAACGAGTTTGGCGAAGTGGGCATCGACGGCGAGTTGCTGCGGGATTGCCAACTGTGTGAGGGGGAGGGATCCATCCCCATTCTGGAGCTGGCCAACGGCTGTCTCTGCTGCACGGTGCAGGAGGAGTTTTTGCCCACCATGGAAGCTCTGTTGCAGCGGCGGGCGGAGCTAGACTGCATTTTGATTGAAACCTCAGGACTGGCCTTGCCCAAGCCGCTCGTGCAGGCTTTCCGCTGGCCCACCATTCGTACAGGCGCCACGGTGGATGCGGTGATTACGGTGGTGGATGGTCAGGCTCTGGCCTCCGGGCAACTGGTGGGGGATCCGGCGGCCCTGGAGGCGCAGCGGCAGGCTGACGAAAGTTTGGACCATGAGACTCCGCTTGAGGAATTGTTTGAGGATCAGTTGAGTTGTGCCGATTTGGTGGTGCTCACCAAGGTGGATCAGATCTCTTCTGAGCAACAGGCGCAAGTGGAAAGCTGGCTGCGCCGGCGGTTGCCCCCTGGGATCCAAATTCTCCCCTGTGAGCGGGGCCAGGTCTCCCCAGAAGTGCTCTTGGGCTTTAATGCAGCGGTGGAAGACCAGCTCGAGCGCCGCCCCAGCCACCACGATCACGGGGAGGAGCATGAGCACGAAGCTTTTGAGTCTTTCTACCTCAGCTTGGAGGGAGGTTATGAGCCGGGATCCCTGGTGGCTCAGCTACGCCAGTTGGCCCAAGAGGAATGTCTTTACCGGATAAAAGGGTTTGTGGCCGTCCCCTACAAGCCGATGCGCCTGGTGCTGCAGGGGGTGGGATCCCGATTTGAAACCTACTACGACCGCCCCTGGCGACCCCAGGAGCCGCGCTTGACCCGACTGGTGCTGATTGGGCAAAACCTCAACCGCGAGCGCATTGCCGCCCAGCTCCAGGCCTTGGCCATCAGAGAAACGGTGTCCCCCACCGGCTGATCCCTGTCGGAGGCGAGTGGGATCCCTTGGGTCCTCGGCTCTCATCCCCCCGTCCCAGAGGGAAAGGAAGCAGCGTCCAGTTCTACTGTTACTCAAAGGTGGTCTAGAGGTAGGTATCCAAAAGAGAGGCCAAAGTGGGAAACCGGCAGCGCAAACCCAGGGTTTCTGGGGAAATGGCCGGGTAAACAAAATGGCGCTGGCGCAGACAATATTCATCCCACTCGGAAAGCCGCACCCGAAACAAGAAGGCCAAGCCGCGAACCAAAGCCAAAGGCAGGGGCACGCGGAAATAAATCCGCTTTTTGAAATAGGCACACACCTGTTCCACGCACTCATCCAAAGACAAGGGGGAGTTGCCCAACACCCAATCGCCGCCACCAGGCAGATGGGCCACCCAATAGGCCACCATCTCGGCCACATCGGCAGCGTGGATAAAGTGGAAGCTGGCATCCACCCGCAAAAAGCGGATCAGATCCAGCCAGCGGAGAACGTCCTTGAGGCCGGCAGTGATGTGGGAGTAGGGGTGGTGGGGGCTGCCGCCAAAGAGCAGGGTGGGATAAAGGGTGAGCAGGCGCTCCGGCCAGAAGCCGCTTTCCTGCCGCCGCAGCAGCATCTCGTACTTGCTGCGGATGTAGTCGGTGCCGGCCCGTCCGGCAATGGCCAAAGGCTCCAGGGCCTGGTTCAAAAGGCTGGCCGTGGAAAAGTAGATCACCTGCTGACAGCGCTCCGGATCCAACAACTGAAAGAGCTCCAGGGTGTGGGTAACATTCACGGCCCAAGCCAGGGCGGGATCCCCCCAAGCTGCCGCCATGTGGATCAGCCCGTCCATCTGGCGCAGCAGAGCGGCGTGTTCCCGGATGCGCAGGAGATCGCCGGGTACTAGGGTGATAGGGGCAGGCAGCCGTTCTAGGGGCAGCCGCAGGCGGCTGGTCTCGCGGATGAGAACGTACAGGTGGTAGGCGGGCCGCTCCGGAAACTCGGGATCCCTTTGCTGGGCCAGGCGCTCCAACACATAGTGCCCCAGGCAGCCGCTAGCGCCGGTAAGAAACAGATTTCGCAAGAGGTCTTCCCAACGGGACTCGATGAAAAAAGCTTCTGACTAGTGTACCGCTTCAGCTTCTGTCTGCCGGACTGCCTGAGCCCTCAATTCCCCTGCAAGAGAGCCGCTCGACTTGGCAAACCCCACACTGGAAATCTGGCCGCAAGGATGTCAGCTAGAAATCGCAGGAGCCCCGCACTGTACCCGTAGGGTCAGTGCCGGGAGGAATGCGCTTTGATGAAGTACAATGAACTTATGAGCCAAGTCCTGACCATATCCTGCAAGCTCAAGGTTTCCCCGTCGCAAGCCGCCAAATTGGACGCGACGATGGATGTCTTTGTGCAGGCATTGAACTGGGTCAACCAGAACACGCCGGAGAAGATCGTCAACGCGGTCAAGCTGCAATCCCTTTGCTACTACGAGATTCGAGCCCGATTCGGCTTGTCCAGCAACTTGGCCCAGCAGGTGTGCAGACGGGTGGCCGGCGCCCGCAAAGCGGCGAGACAGCGTAACCGTCCGGTTAAAGAGTTCAAGCGTAGGTTCGTTACCTACGACGCACGCATCTTCTCATTTCGTGAGAGAGACTGGACGGTGTCGCTGACCACGGTGGAGGGTCGGGAGCGCTTTGGACTGGCCATTGGTAACTACCAGCGTGGGATGCTGGCTGGCTCCAACCCAAAAGCCGCCACGCTAGTCAAGCGGAAAGACGGCTCCTACTACATCCAGATTTGCGTAGAGGAAAAGCCACCCAAGCAACAAGATACCGACAAGGTGATCGGGGTGGACTTGGGAAGGACAGATATTGCCCATACGTCAGAAGGGGACAACTGGAATGGACAGCAGTTGAACAGAGTCCGAGAGCGCTACTCCCGGTTGAGGGCGGTACTCCAACGTAAAGCCAGTAAGGGCACACGCAGTTCGCGGCGCAGATGCCGTCAACTGCTGCAACGGCTGTCTGGCAAGGAGAGACGCTTTCAAGTGTGGGTCAATCATCGCATCTCCAAAGCTATTGTCTCTAGGGCAAAAGCTACCAACAGCGCTATCGCCCTGGAAGACTTGACAGGGATCCGGGAAAGGGTCAATCAACAGCCACGCAGCAAAACCGAAAGGCGCAGGGCCAACAGTTGGGCGTTCTACCAGCTACGCCAGTTTCTGGAATACAAGGCGAGGGTTGCAGGGGTTTCTCTGGTTCTTGTGCCGCCTGCTTACACGTCGCAGACCTGCCACAAGTGTTTGCACATCCATCCCGACCCTGCGCAATCCTATCGCAGTGGCAAGTCGTTCAAGTGTGGGCACTGTGGATGGGAAGGGGATGCGGATTTGAATGGTGCGAATGTGATTGCGCTCTTGGGGGCTGCCGTAAACCAGCCTGGAGGTCCGGGCTTGTTTTGTTCTCTGGTAGAGCAGAACAGGCTCAGGGCTACTGAAAGCCCGCTCCGTACCGCTTAGCGGTCGGAGCTGGGTAGTTTACCATAGTTCGACAAGAATCCAACTCAAAGAGCATATCCGAATATCCATCTGCATCTGTGGCTGTAACCTCTTCTCCGCCTTCCCGTTCCCGCGCTTTTGACCTTTGGCCGCCGCTGGCCTTGGTTTTGCAGCGGCTGACCCAAGCGGTGCCGGTGCTGCTGTTGATCACGCTGCTCAGTTTTTTGCTCTTGCAGCTGGCCCCCGGAGATTTTTTGGATCCCTTGCGGGCGGATCCCAGTGTCAGCAAAGAGTTCATTGCTCAAGAGGAAGCGCGGCTGGGGTTGGATAAGCCCTTGGTTTGGCAGTACTTGACCTGGCTGGGCAACCTGCTGCAGGGGGATTTCGGGGTGAGCTACACCTATCGCGTGCCGGTAGCACAGCTCATCCTCTCCCGCGCCGGCGCTACCTTGCTGTTGGCGGTGTCCTCTGTGGTGCTGACTTGGCTGGTCGCCATTCCCCTAGGGATCCTGGGGGCGCTGCGGCAGAACACCCCCCTGGATCGGGCGTTGCAGTTGCTCAGCTACCTGGGCCAGGCCATGCCCAGCTTCGTGCTGGCCATTTTGCTGCTAATTGTGGCCCAAAACGTGAGCTGGCTGCCGGTAGGGGGGATGACCAGTGTTTATTTTGCCGAGCTTAGTTTGGGGGAAAAGTTGCTGGATCTGGGCCGCCACCTGCTCCTGCCCACGCTGGCCCTGAGCATCACCAGCTTTGCCGGGCTGCAGCGGATTACGCGCGGCAATTTCTTGGATGTGCTGCGGCAGGAATACATCCAGGCGGCGCGGGCCCGTGGGATCCCAGAGTGGCGGGTGATCTGGTTGCACGCGCTGCGCAACGCCGTCAACCCCTTGATCACGATCTTGGGCTTTGAGTTTGCCAATCTGCTCAGCGGCTCTTTTATTGCCGAGTTTTTCTTCAATTGGCCGGGGCTGGGCAAGCTGCTCTTGGAGGCTGTTCAAAGTTTCGACATCAATGTGGTGATGGCGGGGCTTCTGCTGGGGGCCGTGATGCTCATTCTGGGCAATTTGTTGGCCGATTTGCTCCTGATGTGGGTGGATCCCCGGATCCGACCCGACTCACTGCTGTAGTTAACCATTGCTGCTACGGATCCCTCAAACAGGCGGCTCAATTGTGGAGACAATATCCCGAATCACCGCCTCAGCCTCTTGCCGTCGGTTGCCGGCCATCTCTCCCGACCCGGCCAGAGAAACCCGATGGGTCAGTACCGGCACGAACAGTGCTTGCAGATCTTCTGGTAGACAAAAGCTGCGCCCTTTCACCAGCGCCTGAGCCCGTGCTGCCCGCGCCAAGGCCAGGGCTCCACGGGTGGATACCCCCGCCCGCAGCAGCTTGGACACGCGAGTGGCCTGCACCACCTGCAGAAGATAGTCCGCCAGGGATCCATCCAAATACACCTGATCCACCGCCGACTGAATCTCTCGCAACTCCATCAGGGAGAGAACCGGCTGCAGAGCATCCACCGGCTCGGCCTGTTGCCGTTGCAAGAGTAAAGCTCGCTCTACCTCAGGGCTGGGGTAGCCAATCGACAGCCGTACCAAAAACCGATCCAACTGGCTTTCTGGGAGGGGATAGGTGCCGTGGTACTCCAAAGGATTTTGGGTGGCCAACACCATAAATGGGCTGGGCAGCGGGTAGGTGCGATCGTCCAGCGAAACCTGCTTTTCCGCCATTGCCTCCAGCAGGGCACTTTGGGTGCGGGGCGAGGTGCGATTGATTTCATCCGCCAAGACCACGTGGGCAAAAATGGGGCCGGGACGAAATTCAAAATCCCCTTTTTCTTTGTTGAAAAGGGTGAGGCCAAGGATATCTGTCGGCAATAGGTCGCTGGTAAATTGAATCCGCTGAAACTTGGCTCCCAAACTGTGGGCGATGGCCCGCGCCAAAGTGGTCTTGCCTACACCGGGCACATCTTCAAGCAAAACATGACCTTCCGCAACCAAGGCCGTGACCACCGCCTGCACCACCTGCGATTTGCCCTGAAACACGGATTCGATATTGGCAATCAGCTTGCCAATCTGTTGGTGCAAGGTTTGTAATCGCTCCGCTGGGATCCGTGCTGAACCAGACCGGGTGCTGACACTCGCCATAAACCATTCCCAAAGGGGCCTATTCCACCTTACAGGCTGGATCCCATTGCCAGCTCAGGGCGGGATCCCGCTAAACCCCACTAAAAAACCGGAGTATCATAGACCTAAGCCCTCCACAAGGATGGATATCTTGGAACTGTCTTGCAAAAGTGAATATGCTCTCCTGGCCCTTCTGGAATTGGCCCAGCACTACAGCGATGGCCAGGTGCTGCAGATTAAAGAAATTGCGGCTCATCAGTCCATACCCGACCGCTACTTGGAGCAATTGCTGGCCACCTTGCGCAGACAGGGGTTGGTGCGCAGCCAACGGGGATCCAAGGGAGGCTACTTCCTGGCCCGAGCACCCTGGCAGATCTCGCTGCTGGATGTTATCCAGGCCATCGAGGGGGAAGATCTCAGCCGCTCCCGCGACTTGCCCTCGGGCGATCTCACCCCAGAGCGGGAAGTGCTCCTGAAGGCCTGGCAAGATGCCCAAGCTGCGGCGGTAGCCATTCTCCAGAAGACCACCCTACAAGACCTCTGCGACCGGCAGGCACAACAGCAACAGGCTCGGCTCATGTACTACATCTAGGCCAGAGGCTGGAGCTGGGATCCCTGGCAAGTTTTGGGTTATCCTGAAACACATTGCTTTTCGAATTGAGCCCTTCCATGACTGTTCGCTCTTCTCGCTCTCAGGCTGCCGATACGTTTTCCGCGGAAGATTTTGCCCAGGCTTTAGACAAGCAAAACCTCAGCTTTCAACCGGGGCAGGTGGTGCAAGGCCGCATCTTCCAACATCAGAACGATGGCGCTCTGGTGGATATTGGCGGCAAATCCCCGGCCTTTTTGCCCCTCAAGGAAGCAGGGATCCGCCCAGGGGAAGATTTGAGTGCGCTCTTTCCTTTAAAGACAGAAGCCGAGTTTCTCATCCTGCGGGAAGATGCAGAAGGACAAATTGTGCTCTCGGCGCGGCGGCTGAGGCTGAAGCGGCTTTGGGAAGAGCTGGCCCAGAAGCAAGCCAACGGCCAGACGGTAACCGTTCCGGTGATCGCCACCAACAAAGGGGGGGTGGTGGTGGATGTGCAGGGGCTGCGCGGCTTCATTCCCCGCTCCCACCTCAGCCAGCGGGAAAGTCTGGAGGAGTTGGTGGGGCAATCCTTGACAGCAAGCTTTATCGAGGTGAACCCAGAAGCCAACAAGCTGGTGCTCTCCCAAAGGGCGGCTGTAAAGTCCGAGAACCTGAGCCGCTACACCAGTGGCCAAGTGGTGGAAGGCAAAGTCAGCGGACTAAAACCCTTCGGTGTGTTTGTGGACTTGGAAGAAGGGGTAACCGGGCTGTTGCACATCAAGCAGGTCAGCCAAAGTTTTGTAGCCTCGCTACCGGATTTGTTCAAACCAGGCCAACGCATCAAAGCTGTTGTCATCGATGTGGATGAGGCCAAGGGACGGATGGCCCTCTCCCTGCGGGTGCTGGAAAAGCATCCGGGCGAGGTGCTGGAGCAGCTGGACAGGGTTATGGAGGAGGCCGAAGAGCGGGCCGGTAAACTCAAGGGGAGAATAACATCCGACGGCCAAGTCATCTGATCCCATCTCTGCCTCGAGTTCGGATGCAAAACCTGCAGAGGGAAAGCAAGACGCCTTACGGCAATCAGAGGAAAATCACGAGGAGCAAGTCGGTGTCGCGATTCAACCACCCCCAGTGCTCAACGCCTTACGGCAATCAGAGGAAAATCACTTCTCACGGCTTAGTTTGGGCAAATTTCCGTCCAGGCTAACTCCGGCACATCATCACCTTCAAGAGTTCGGAGTGAGTATCTTCGCCAGCGAGTATCCCGCGATCCCACGTGATCAACCCAATACGGCAAGGTCAGGATCCCATCCTCATCTTGAATTAGCCATCTTCCCCCTGAAGGGACTTTCTGAATTGGTCTTACCGAGTTAACTAAGTCACGACTCTCTCCTAGGCTTAGTCCCCCAGATCGGTCAATCAATTCAGGATTTTCAAAGGCTCTTTCTAGGTCATGAGCAAGGGATCCATTGACCAAAACTGCGATTTGCACATCGGTCAGCAATTGTTGGTAGTCAGGACGGGCATTGTTTGGATGCTGAATATCTTTTGTCTTAAAACGACGAAGGGTACGGATCACTGTAGAAAGCTGGGGTTGGCTCAGGAGAGCAATTGCCAGTTGGGATCCGCAATATCGATGCCGATCCCATTCTCCCAGCAGGGAAAGCAACATTCCATAAACAGTAGCCGGTGGCGGCACCGGATAAGTTTCGGCAAACTCCCTGGCCCAAGATTGACGAAAACAGGCGATAGGCACCTCAACGTGGAGCCGAATCATGCTGCCTCCTCACAAGAAATTTGCTGCCTAATCAAGCTGATAAGTTGATTAACTGTTGACTTAATGCCTGGACTTACATGAGCACCCAACTGGGCTAGCTTCTTCCCGTCCTCAGTTTCGGCAGCAGCTCCTGCTAGCCACAGCTCTTGAGGAGCTATATCCCCCACTTGCACTCGACGCACTAAGTCCGGCATGCTGATTTCTCCATCAGAGTTTTCTTCAAAGCAGTAGAGTAGGCGTGGCGAAAAGTCGTGTGTCCAGCGCAGGACTATGCTATCCGGTGAAAAGTCATAGAGAAAGCGAGAGTGATTGCCGGCTACTTCCCCCAACGAAACCAGTCCGTTTAACACTTCGATTACTCGGTCTTGCCGGTGGAGCCGAGCAGGAGTCATTGCAAAGCCGTACTGATAGCGAGTAGCATGAACCTCCGTTCCGTAGAGAGAAGTGGATCCCTTCTGGCCACTTTTCGCGTTGAAGGTTACATCTCCGCTGTAGGGTCGAGTAGAAACTGCCCGAGTTACTTCCAAAACACCTCGCCGAGCAGTGGTAGTGCCCTTTGGTAACTTCTCTCCCTTCTTCCTGGATGAGTTTTCGTCTGAGGCATCTACTTTAGCCCCTTCCGCACGCATAAAGCCTAGGACATCATCATCGATATACCGCTCGGGATCAAAGTTAGGCGCTTGCCACTCGTTGTCGTTGGTTTGATCATTCCAACGTCGGTTAACTTCGCAGCCATTCCCTGAGACCTGCCAATAGTAACGCAGGGCCCAACGGATTGCTTCAGCAGAGACGGTAGTGTGCACCTCATTTTTCCAGAGGATCTTTTGCAGGGTAGTGATGTTGCCGTCATTCTCACCGCGGTTGTTGGCAGCGGTGCCGTAGCTGGTCAAGATGTTGCCAAACAGGTGCAAAGTCATAATCTTCCTCCAAGCTAATTCTTCAAACTGAACTGTTAAGTCGTTGCTACATCAACTTTTCACTTGACTTTCTGGCTCTTGCTTTACACTTTCAGTCCTCCTCTAGCTCGGCAAGTACAATCAAGTCAACATCATCCTCGTCAAGCTCATCCTGAAGTTCTTCCTGTCGCTCCTTGCCTTTGTAGCTGGCCAACGCTAGAAGAGCTAAGTCTCGCGCTTTTTTCCATTCCTTGGGATCCATAACTAAATCCATCAAGTCATCCCAATGCTCTTGCAGTGTCGGTATTCTTCCAGCCCGCGCCCAAAAGCTAGTAATAAACTCGCGGAAGCTTTCCGCGTTTTTGCATCGAGTCAGACCAGTGCGAATACGTATATTTTCTCTGTCGAAGTTAGTAAACTCTCCCCTATCCTGAGTTTTCTGAGATAACCGACCATAGGTAAAGCGAATGGCTTCATGACAAGCCTGAACAAACCAGCGCTCTCTGTCATCCATTTCCGTTTTCATGACCATTTCGTTTAGACCTCCGCGCTCGTAACATAGCTGCTTAAACTGCTCGTTGCTATTAACCTGCTCTGCAAATCCGGCATACCAAGAGTAACCCCTTGCCAGATTTTCAGCAATCATCTCACGAGCAAAACTTGTTGCAATGAAACTGCCTTCCTCTGCTTTTGCCTTGACGACAACTCGATCTGGTAACACTGCTTTGCAGATCTGGTAGTTTTTACAGACGCGATATTCTGCTTCTACAGTAAGTAGATCTGTGCGAGATTTTTGTTGGCTCGACCACGGAACAACACCTAGAGTTAGAACCTGACATCGTTTTACCTTAAATTCCCTAGCAGATTCTGCAATCCCTTGGTACGTCAAAAACCTAAGCCCAGCATCTCCCAAACTCGAAGCATGAAAATCCTGGTAGGCTGCATAACGAAGCTGGGGATCTTGCCGGTAGCTTGCATAGACCTCCATATCGGTAATCTCGGGAACTACCAGGGCATATTGAGCTTTCTGATCTCGCAGCCGCGAGCGAAGTATGTAGTAGCAGCAAGAAACAGGAGCGTAGAGAAGTATAAAGGCCATCTCTGGAGACTCTTCAAAGCTTGTATCCGAGGGAAATGCATTGTGGCGAACGACTGCACCAGGATTAAGCCAGCCAGCAATGCTAATTGGCTGCTTAAGCCAATTACCGTTTTTATCACATAGATTTTTGGCAAATTCCTGATGGACGTAGCTTTCTAAAGCTTTATACTTGATAATGACAGGTGGATGATCCTCATCAATCTCTAAAGATTGAGTTTGCTCGCCAATAACTTTACGGGTTTTGGCATGTTGTAGAAACGTTCCCAGGATTCCTTGATGGATGACTACCTGGGAGTCTTGTCGCATCGACTTACTGTCGATCCCTCGCAATGCGATTAATCCATTATCAAGTTGGAAAGACTCTTTGAGCAACCAATCAATTACTTCAAAGTCATTTCCCTGCCAGGACAGTTGAACTTGTCGAGGCGTCAGTTCCCAACTTAGTGACCCTGGACGCTTTTCTGGTGGAATTTCCTGCTCTAGCTGCTTGAGGGTCATCCATAGTCCGGCTAAACCCGCCCGATGTAGCAGGGTTAATCCGGGGTGTCCCAGATGCAACTTTAATTCGGTCATGGCGTACCAAATTCCTCGCTGTAGTTGATATATCCAAGCTCTGTGACGAAGTAGAATCCGCGTCGCCTCCAGTTCCACCACTCCGTCTTTTTATCTGGGATCCGAATTGGAATTGACCAGGCTTGAGCTTCTTGTAGAAAAGCTTGCATTCTCGATAGCTTTTGGCCCTTATCTAGAGCTTTCTTCTGTCTGACTTCAGCAGCCTTCCAAATAGCGTCTTGATCTTCTGCCAGAAGCACTGTTATCGTGTAGCCGGCCTCTCGCAGGGAACTTGGATAAGTGCACCAGTTTTGATCAAGCCATGCTGACTTCACCCTGGCAGGCTCTTCCCGGCTGAGCTGAGAGATGATATCAGCCAGGTCTCGCTGGGAAATATACTCAAGTTCTCTAAGTTGTTCAAGCAGCTGCCGGCCAGTTTCTAATTCTGCTGCGCCATAGGGGAGGTGTTCGTTCCATTCGTAGAAAAGAGCTACACGGGATCCCTCCTGCTCGCTTTTCATTCTTCGATTGAGTCGACCTAGTCGCTGAATCAAAGCTGTCGCTGGAGCCATAGCAGAGATAAGCAAGTCTGCACTTAAATCTAAGGACATTTCACAAACCTGTGTAGTAATAGCGAGAACAGGCCCTGGTTGACCAAAAGCGTTAATAATCTGCTCATGCTTTCTAAGTCTATCTTTATAACGAAATCGACTGTGATAAATTAAAACTTCGGCTTCAATGTCTTTTAGCTTCTTCTGAGCCTCTCGATAAATGTTAATGCAACTGGCAACTGAATTGGTTACCCACAATACCTTTTGGTTCTCTTGAACTGCCTTAGTAACTTCTGACCAAATGGATTCGGAATTGATGGGATCCCCTTCTGATGAAATTTCTTTTATTTGATAGCGCTTCAGCTCTTCTAGATCTTGAGGCCCTTCAATGGGATCCCCAATAGGTTCACCCAACTCACTCATCACCCGTTTAATCGCCTCAAGTCGCCCTGGGGTGAAGCTGGCGCTCATCAGTAGGATAGGTGCGCCTCGAAAAGCCTGCAAAAATTTTAGCAAAGCGCCAAACATCTGACTATCATAGGCGTGAACCTCATCAAAGACAAAGGCAGATTGAACTAGAGCTGGCCAAGAAAATAGTGGTCTTCTATTGTTCTGGATTAACCCTAAAATAGAGTCTACAGTGCAGATAACCAGTTTCTTTCTCCATACTTGCAACGCTGCCAAACGAAACGAATTACCCTCATCCTCTTCGCCTTCGCCGGTCAATAAAAGTTCTCGATCCAAATCTGCTCGTGAGTGCATCAGTGTCTTTTCTATTGGGGATCCCTCGGCATAGTCCAGGTAACCCTGAGTAGCTGTCCCGGTGGTCGGATAGCCAAAAAACAGTCGCCTTCCCGATGCCCACTTTTTCGCCCAAGCGTAGGCTCCCAAGGTCTTGCCTGTACCACAGCCTGCCTTGACCAGTGTTACTCGATGAGTGGCAGCAGCCATTTGCTCTTGGAAGGGACGCAGGGAGTTTTTTCCTAGTTTCTGGGTAATCAGTTGCTCTAATTCACTTTCTTGGAGAGCTAAACTCAAGGTATTAGAAACCCAGCTTTGTAAGTTTTCTCCCTCCACTGGCAAGACCGATCCTGCTAAATCTGCAGCAATTACTGTTGCCTTAGCAGCCGCTATTAATATCTGTCTCTCAAAGCTAAAATTTTGAGCAAAGTCTCGAAACTGATCTACCAATGCACGCAAGTGCTGTTCCAGTTGGTCTCTTTCCCAACTTGCTGAGGGTACACTTGGAATCTCTGATGGTAGCCCTAGTCTCTGCGATCCGAGCCTCAACACAGATTGAAAGTCTGGATGGCCAGTATAAACGTAAATCTCAGATCCTGAGCCATCAGACAACTCCGTAATTTTGTGAGATTCTTTGCCCTGAGAATTCACTCCCGCTTTGAGGTGATGTCCAATTGCTGTCCAGGCAGCTAAGAGGAGCTCCTCTTCAGTAAATGCTTTCTGTAGCCACTCTCGAAATGCACTGACCTGTAAAGCAAGTATGCCACTTAAAAACTCGTGTCGGATAAGTTGCCTTCTGTTATGACTTCTCCAACTCTTTTCAAGCTCTGCTTTCGAGTTAGTGTCTAGGATCGACGACTTGAGATAAACCATCTCTTGAAAATGTTGATTCGCCTTACCCCAATCATGTAAGTAAGCTCCCAGCTTGACAACAGATTCTAGACAACTTGAGTTCTCCAACCTTAGCTGCTGCTGGATGGTCTCTCCTAGGCAACCCAAAAGGACTTCAGCTGCCGATAGCACAGCCGAAACATGACCTGTAAGTTTAGCGGCACGCTTCGCCTGAGCGTACTCCTCTCTGGATTGGCACTCGGCATTCCATTGTGCTAAGGATTTGGCCAATAGAAACTTAAACATTGCAGATCCATCCTCACCTGCACGGCAAAAAGAATCCACAACCCATGCGCCGCCGGCCACCTAGCCCTACCTGCTGGAGGCGAATTGAGTCTTCTTCCTGTAGGTTCTCTACTAAGGTTGAGAAACCTACAATCGTATGCCCTTTAATTCTCAAGGTCTTGCGCAAGGGTTTCCCAGTTTTATCTTGCAGTACTGATACCCGGCCTGAGATCTTAAGCTTCTCTAACTGGTCTTGGGCAGCTTGCACAAATGGATCTGGCTCGGTGTAGCCCTTGATTGTAACAATTCGGGCTTTTAGGGAAGTGCTTGGTTTGAGAGTAAAAATCCTGGGGATCCCTAGCTGTACTTCGTGAGATCCAATCTTCAATTGCTTGCCGGCTAGCTTGTACACCTCCGGCACTGCTTCCATGGGCAGCCGAATTCTAATGTGGGAGTGCGGAGTCAGTAAGATTTTGCCTCGTCTGTCTCCAATTCCCGCTGTTGTCAAAATCCCGATGTGAGGGTTTCGGTGCAGTGTTGGTACTTGGTGGCATAGCGCCGCGAGTAGAGCGTACCCGTGATCTGCTGGGAGGGTAGTTCCTCGCACGGGCAGGCATAGGTCCACTACGGGAGCTTCGTAAGGGATATGTGTTGGGTTTGCCATTGAAGCTTCAGCAGTCATTGAGTGGCTCATCACACAACTGCCACGTGAAATATATGTAAGAAATGCTAGTGAACACAGCTCGCTTCTGTCAAGCAGCGCGCGGCGCCCCAGGGCGATCAGTGGAAAGGGCAGTCAGGGGTGCTAAGGCCTGCTGCCAGCAGCAAGGCACTTTCGACCACAGCAGCCACGTGAAAGTGCTCAACGCCCAGGGGCTTACCTCTGACAATACCATTGGTCTTAGCCCTCTTCAGCCAGGAGGTGATTTTCGGAAGAGTTCCCAGAAGAGGGCTGGATCCCCTACCCCCGCATAGGCAACCTCGAAGGGTAAAGCTTAGGATGGCTTGACCCATCTCCTCTTTATCAGCTCTCTCGCTGCCTATGAACCTGTCATCCATTGCCAAGCCACAGCAGCTTTCTCTTTTGCTGATTGCACTTCAGCTAACTCTGGGAGCGCCGGCGACAGCTCATCCGGTCACCAGTTCTGCAACGGACTCGACGGCGGCGGCCATTCAGCGAGTAACGGAAATTCATGGCGGAGCTGGGCCTTGGGCCGTGGTCGGCTATCGCATGGGGATGCGCGCTCTGCAGGAGCTGGGCTTGATGAGTCCAACTCCCCACACTTCTAGGAACCGTTTTCTGGTGGAGGTCATTCACGAGTCGCCGGCAGAGATCCCGTTCGTGTGCATTGTGGATGGCTTGCATGCTGCAACAGGGGCCAGTTTGGGCAAGTTGAACTTGAAGCTGGTGGAGGTCGAATCTCTTGAAAAAATGCGCAGCGTGGTCATCCACCGAGAGACCGGCAAGCGGGTGGAGTTTCAAGTTTTGCCCGAGTTTATTGACAAATACCGGAACTTGCCCCCGGAACAACTGGCGGCTGCAGGGCAGGAAGTTCTTCAACTGGCCGATGAGAAGCTTTTCCGTCTCGCCATTAGCCCCTAGCAGGGAATATCGCTTCGGGATCCCTTCGGCATTCCTGAGCCAGTCAGCTCCAGACCTAGATGGGTGGCCACCTCTGCTAGATGCTCTCTTTCTAGAACTCTCATGAGCTTGCCAGATACCCCCTACCCTAGGGAATCCGAGCCTGAGCGAATACCTCTTGAGGGATCACCTTTAGACCCGGCAGGAAATCATCTTGAATGGCTTGGGATCCCGTAAAGGTGCGCGGCGGGGCATCGGGATAGAAGACCGTGATGCTCTTGGCTTGGGGATCCACAACCCAAACCCTGGGGATCCCAGCTTCTAGATAATCGGTTGCCTTCTGGGCTATGGCTCCAAAACTCTGGCCAGGAGAAAGGATCTCGATCACCAACTCGGGAATGGCAAAACAAGGTTCATCGGTCATGGCCTCAACCGGCAACCGCTCGTTGGAGATGTAGGTGAGGTCGGGAATCGGGATCCAGGGTTCCGCTTTTCGTGTCAGAACAACTGCCCACTCAGTATGTGCTGACCCAGGCTTAGGACACTCAGGGCTAGAGCACCAGTCCTCCAAAATTTGCCACAACACCGGTTGGAGACGAGCATGGAAGCGTTTTGGCGACATGGGTTCGTTTTTGGAGACGGCCCGCCCATCGACTAGCTCATAGACAATATCCCCCTCCGGCAAGGCCAGAAACTGTTCGGGAGTTAGCTTTTGACCTGAAATGGACAACTCTGGAGTCGATAGCATCACAGGATCCCCGTTGTTTAGGATGGCCGAATCTCTGTCTAGGCTAGCTCTGACATCCTCCACCTTCACCGTTTTGAAACAGTTGTCGAGCAGGGATCCAAATCCAGCGGCAAGATGGCTCCACTCAATTTTGGGGGTAGAGATCCCCATCTTTCTGGCACCGGCTGAGCAGAGGATGCCACTTTTCGGGAGAGGATAGGGCAACATTCAACCCAGAACCCTCTCCAGGCAACTTGAGAAGGGGGGGCTTCCAAGCTGCAGTAGCTTGAAGATGCCCGTGCTTCAATGCTTGAAAGCCGTCATCGAGAGGATCCCTATGGCTAATACCCTTTTGACCACTCTAGGCACCAGCCCCTACAGCGAGACGGTGTATGTTTTTGGGGAGCGGAAAGCCGATAGAACCCGTTATGTTGCCAAAGCCCTCTGTCAGCTCTTTGACATCGAGAGGGTGATTGTGCTGCTAACCCAAGAAGCACATGACACCCATTGGAAGCATCTACAGGACTGCCTACCCCCCCACGTGGAGAAAATTGCCAAGGCCATTCCTGAAGGGAAAACCGAGGCAGAGACCTGGGAGATCTTCGATGTGCTGGTCGATAGCATCGAGCCCCATACGCGGCTGGTTTTCGATATCACCCACGCCTTTCGCTCCATCCCCGTACTGGTGCTCTTGGGAGCCGCCCTTTTGCGCAAGGCCAAGAATGTAAATATTCAGGGGCTGTACTACGGTCTCTATCTCAAAGACCAGCAGGAAACACCCATCATCGATCTCACCCCCGCCCTTCGTCTTTTGGATTGGCTGACAGCTACCGACAAATTCATCAGCACCGGCTCGGCCTTGGAGTTGGGCCAACTTTTGGATACAGTTCAACGGGACTTTTACCGCCAACCAAAGCTCGGCAAAAGGGATCCCAAGCCCATCCGGCTGCAGAACTTTGGCCAAGCCATCCGCAATATCTCTCGTTCCCTGGAGCTGGTAAGACCGGTCAGCCTTTTGGAGGATGACTTGCTTAGGTTGCAAAGGCACTCCACCCAGGAGTTGGCAGAAGAGGTGGGCCAATTTGCCAAGCCCTTTGGCTTGCTGTTGCAAAGCATTCAAGACAGCTACAGCCAACTGGCTTTGCCAGCAGACAGAGCTACGGATGCCAAGGCTCAAGTTCAAAAGCAATTTCAACTGCTGCGCTGGTATGTGGAGAAACGCTTCACCACGCAGGCAATTCTCTTAGCTCGGGAGTGGGTGATCTCGGCCCTCTGCTTGTGTGAGGGGCTGCCCAACTACCGCCAGCGGGAAGCGCGGCAGGAGATCGAACACCAACTGGGATCCCTCATTCCACGGGAAGACCAGCCCCAGGCGCCTCCTGACATTGCTGCCCATGTTCCCGATGTGCAGAAACTTGCCAACCTCTGGTCTCGCCTCAGCCAGTACCGCAACGATGTTGCCCATGTGCAGATGAATCCAAACCCTTTGAACAGCGAAGCTCTAGAAAGCTTTGTTTTGCAAGACCTGCTGCCTGGCCTGGAAGAGCTGTTTCCCAAATTGACCTGGGCAGAAGGGAAGTTGGAAGGGGATCTTTCCACTTCTCCGTAGGCTAAAGACATCGGTTCGCCCTCAGGTTCTGGGTTTTTGGTCAAACAACGGCTATTGAGAAATACTGAAGAAAACTGAGGGCTGGCCGGGATCAGATCGATTTTGTTTTGTAGCTTCTGTAGCCACGACATCGGGTGGCTACCGGGGTTTTGTTCCTTGTTCGAGGAGTTCCTAACTGTTCTGTTTCTCCAGCGAAAACACCATGTCTTACTACTGGCAAGCTAAGCTCTGGGGTCTGTTACATGATCCCGCCCTCAAAGCCCTACACGACAGGACTGGCCGCTCCAAGGAAGGGCTGTGGACCAGACTGACGGCGATGCAGGGATGGTCTTCTCCCAAAGCCGAGGGATCCCCTCTCAGAGGTGTGGGAGATGCCGATCTCATCGCCTCGGCCAGCGACCGGGCTGCCATTGGCCATTTGCCTGTAGCCATCGACTACCAGGTTGAGGATCGCGGCCAGGGGTTAGGCTCTGGACTGGAGATGAGCCATCTGCTCTCGGGGCGCAAGCACTTTTGGCAATTGGCCAATGAGCAACACCAAGCCCTCAAGAATGCCCGCTCCCGTGCAGACTACCTGATGGAACGGGAGGAGAACGCCATCCCTGATTGGGTTTGGCAGGAGACGGATCCCCAAAAAGTGTTTTGGTGGTTTTGGCGGTGCTTTCCCCAAGCTATTTGTCAGGAGTTTGGGGATGAAAGCTTGCTGTTATTGCCAGCAGAAACCCGGCTGCCAGACGGATCCCTGTGGAGCCACGGCAGCGTCACCGCAGCCCTAGCGGGATGTTTGGCCGGCTACGACGAGCCCACGCGACCCTTTTTGGTGAGCTTTACCTTCAACCCCATCCAAGAGTTGATCAAAGCCAGCCGCAAAATGCGGGACTTCTGGGCCGGATCCTGGCTGCTGCACTACCTTTCTGCTCGCATAAGTTGGCGACTAGCTGAAAAATACGGTCCCGACTGCCTACTCTACCCCAGCCTCTATGGCCAGCCATTAATCGACTACTGGCTGCGGGAGAAGTACCCCGAATTTGAAGAATGGATCCCTCAGCCTTCGCCTAACGCCCTGCTCACCGCCGGCTTTCCCAATGTGCTCCTGCTGCTGCTGCCAGAAGAGCGGGTGGAGGCGGCCATGCAGTTTGCCCAGCAGACCCTCAAGGAAGAATGGAAGCAGTTGGCCCAGAGGGTGCTGGATCACCTGCAGGCGGATCGCCGCTGGATGGTGCAGTTGCACCCAGAGGATCCCTCCTGGGGAGGGTGGCTAGAGCACCAGTGGCAGCACTACTGGGCAGCCGTGCCCCTGGGATCCCCGGCTCATGCCCTCAAGGATACCGGCATCCTTAGGCCCCCTCATGTTTCCATTGATGCGGATCCCTGGGTCAGTGCCCAAAACCGCACCCATCACCTAGAGGCCAAGCAAAAGCTCTTCGGGGATGAGGAGCTGGAGTTTCTGCGGGCTAGCTTTTGGGATCCCAAAAAGCAAGAGCGCCGCCAATACAAGGCCGGACTCAACGTGGGATCTTGGTGGGCAGCCGCAGTGGAGCAAAGTCGGCGGCTACAAGCCGCTTGTAAGCAGGCCCGCGATTGGCAGCTCCCCGTTGCGTTTGGGCCGCGCAGCACCGTTTCGGGCTTGGGGCCGGTGGTGCATCCCTCACCGCGGCAGGGGTGGATAACAGAAGGGGAGAGTCGGCGGCTTTGGCAACGGCAGGCCGGACTCTTCGATGGCCGGGAACAGCTCAATGCCACCGAAACCCTCAAGCGGGGCTTGTACAAAGTGCTGCCGGAGCTCTTCCGCGAGCTGGATGAAGACCAGATTGCCGCTTCCTACCCGGATCTCACCGCTGGCGTAGCCGGCTACCTCAAAACCCAAGGGCGACGGGAACGAGAGCACTTCGAGCAGGCCTGTCAGGCAGTGGAGGCCCGCTACCCGGAGGTCAGAGGGGTGCTGCGGGAAATGCGGGGCAAATGGGGGATCCCGTGGGCCGACCGGCAGAACCTGCGCTACCATCCTCGTCTGCTCAATGCTGGTTGGCTGGTGGAAGACCTGGAGCTGGACGAGGAAACGCAAAGAAGCTACCGGCAGGACATCGAGACGCTTCTAGGCCGCTACTACCCCAGCGTTAACCCCGCCAGTTGGTACGTGCTGGCTGCCGGGGATGGGGACGACATGGGCAAATGGCTCAGGGGCGAGAAGATGAAATCCTACTACGACTATCTGCCTCAACCCCTACAGCGGCTGGCCAACGGGCAAACGGAAGCCATTGGCGAGGTCTTTGGCAAGGACAAGGAGGAGCTGGAGCAAGTCAAAGACGCTTTTCAGAAGTTTGTCAAAAACAGCCGCAAGCGCATGGGGCCTGCCACCCACAGCGCCCTAAGCCGCGCCCTGCTGGATTTTTCCGGCCAGTTGGTGCCCTACCTAACAGAGCAACGCTATGCAGGCAAGCTCATCTACGCCGGTGGGGACGACGTTTTGGCCTACACCAACCTCTGGGAGTGGGATGGCTGGCTGTGGGATATTCGCCAGTGTTTCCGGGGGGGAGAGGATGACTGGCGGGAGTTTGAGAACCTGGGGGACTACTGGCAGTGGAAAAAAGGGCGGCCTCCCGAAGGTTTGAGCCGGCGCCCCCTCTTTACCCTGGGATCCGCAGCCACCATCAGCTTCGGCGTGGTGATTGCCCATCACTCGGTGCCTCTGGCCATTGCCCTGGAAAACCTTTGGCAGGCGGAAGAAGAAGCCAAGGGCCACCTCTATGCCCATGGCTGCCCCAAAGACAGCGTGCAGGTGCGGGTGCTGTTTGCCAATGGCAACCAACTGGTGAGCACCAGCAAGTTCGACACGTTCGACAAGTGGAAAGACCTCCTTGATTTTGACTGGAAGCTCATGGGCCAGCAGCAGGATCAAAGCTCTTTGTTTGAACAAGCGGCCCAGCTTTGGGAGCAACACCCAGCTCCGAGCCTAGAGGCAGTGCGCGAGTGGGCCCGGTTGTTCTGCAGCCGCCGGGATCTCTTCAAACAGGAATCGGAGCAGAAAGAGCACTTCCAGAACAAGCTTGTGGAGTTTATCCAGCATTTTTGGCAGCACAGCCTGCCCGCCCGGCCCCAGGAGTGGGATCTGGAGATCAAAAACTGGTTCAAGCTGGCGGCTTTTGTGCTGCGCAACCGCACCGTGAAATTGGGGAGGAACGGCCGATGAGTTGGTTTACCCTATCACCCTTGGATGTGTGGATGTTTCGAGATGCTAAGCCCTTTGCCCCGGGAGAGCGGGCCTGGGCCAACAGCAGCTTTCCCCCTAGCGGCCATACCCTTGCTGGTGCTATCCAGGCTTACCTGGGCCAGCCCTTGACGCTGCGGCTGCGGGGCCCCTTTCTCTGCCACGACGAAAGGCTCTATTTCCCTGCCCCTCTGCATCTGGAAGACGGATTCCCCCTTGTTCCCGTTCCTTGGTTGGACAAGACGGATCCCTACTTCCATTGCCACTGGGATCCCACCCGGCCAGCCCCGTTGGTGTCCCTGAGGCCAGCAGAGGAGGAACCCGAAGGCAGCCAGAGCAGCAAGAAGAAAAAAACGGGAGGCTACCTGCCCTTCGAGGTGGTGCAAAAGGCGCTGGAAGGCAAAGGCTGGGATCTCAGCCAGGCCGTTAAGCCGCCGCTGAAGTATGAAGTACGGCCCCACAACACCCTGCAGGTGAGCAAGCGGCAAGTGCGAGAAGCCGATGGCTACTTTGTGGAGACCTGTATCCGTCTTCAGCCGGGCTGGAGTTTGGCCCTTTCCATCGAGTGCTGGGATCCAGATGGCGAAGCCTGGGATCCCTTGCCCCTGCAGCAAGAAGTGGTTGTGCGGCTGGGGGGAGAAGGCCACGGTGCCTTGCTAGCCCCTTGTCCGAAGTTGCAGGCGCAGTGGCAGCAGTTGCAGGCCCTTTCTCAGGCCGCCTTTTGCCAAGCCGGACGCGCTTTGGCCTACTTAGCGACCCCAGGCGTGTTCATCAAAAAGGTGGACGGGCGTTCCCTCTGCCGTGCCTGGCCGTGGGAATGGCGATTGGCCACTCCCCATCCTGCTCATTCCCTTACCGGCCCCCTGGTGAGCGTGGCCACCGGCAAGCCCGTTCCCATCAACGGCCGCCTGCGGGTAGATCACCCCCAAGAGCCGCGACAGATGAGCCTACCCGCTCCTCAAGTTTTTGCAGCGCCTCCTGGCAGTGTCTACTACCTGGAGCAACCGGCCCCCCTCAACCAAGAAGAGCCCGAGCTAGAAGATGGCCGGCTCAACGTGTTCTATCGCTGGCGGCTTTTGGGCTACAGCGAATTGCTTTGGCTCCGTTGGGCCGACTGAGCGCAGGTGTTTGAAGTTCTGTTTCAGAGTTGATGAAGGAGTGTTTTCCTATGGCTTTTCACGTAGTCTATCTCACCTTGTTGACCCCTCTGCACACTGGCGGCACCACCCAAGAAGGCAACCTCTTGGGCATTGCCCGCGAATCCCACACCCATTTGCCCTACATCCCTTCCAGCACCATCCGGGGCAGGTTGCGGGCCAGCGTGGCCGATAAAGACAAAAAATTTGAGCTCTTTGGCAACGAAATTGGGGAAGGGGATCAGCTTACCCAGGGATCCATTTGGATTGGAGATGGCTCCTTGCTTTGGATCCCGGTGCCCTCCCTCAGCCACGGGGTGGTGTGGATAAGCTGCCCGCTTCTGCTCAAGCGCTGGCTGCGGCTAACAGACCAGAATCTGTCAGTGCCGGATCCCTACAGTACGAGCTTGGGCACTAACCGCCCCATTTACCTCAAAGATGCCATTCTCAAGGAGGGTCTCAAACAATGGTCGGAATGGAAGAGCTACACCAAAGATCCTAATATCAGTCGCGTGATTGTTTTACCAGATCAGCACTGTGCCACCCTCATTCAAATGAGCCTGTGGCGGCAGGTGAAAGTCAAGCTTAGCGAGCACAAGGTTGTGGAAGGAGGCTTCCGCTATGAAGAGGCTATTCCTCCCGATAGCTTGATGTACTTTACCTGGGGGGTTACAGCCCAAGCAAATGGCAGTTCTCGACAGACAGCAGAAGAGTTTCAAAAGCTGCTGCAATCTAACCAGATTATGCAGATTGGCGGCCAGGAAAGCTTGGGCCGAGGCTTTGTGGAGCTGTCTTTGAACTAGATCTCAACCTAGGAGGAAGGTTTTATGAATAGCTTTGACCCGCGTACATTGGCCAAGCCCGTTTACGAGTCCCTGTGCCAGCTCAGAGCGCAAACCAGGGATCCAGAAAGGCTAAAAGAGCAAAAAAACCAGGCTGTGGAGCTCTACACCTATCTTTCTACTTGGGGCCTGCTGCGCCTCAAGGCCGAAGAAGACGCCCTTAGCCAAGAGGGCAAAAAAGAGGTGGTCAAGGAGTTTTTCGATTGCCTAGAAAAGATCTCCGGTCAAAACGAAATTGCCAAATCCAACGGCCTGGATCGTCTCATGGGGTTGGGAGTTGAAGAGTACCTGGGTTTAACAGGGCTGGGACTTGCTTTGGCGCAAGAATTCAGCTTCTGGGCTACAGCCATTTACCATGACATTAGCGGAGGGGAATAATGAGCGTAGCCATTCCAATCCAGTCTATTTCCCTGTGTGAAGGAAGCCAAGTGGTCATCCATTCGCTGACTTGGCAAGACTTTGAGAGCATTTTGGAGGAGTTAGGGGAAGACCGCCACACTCGCGTTGCCTATTACAACGGCACTTTAGAGATTATGTCTCCCTTATCCAAACACGAGCGCCCTCATCGCATTGCCGGCTACATTGTCTCAGCCATTCTCGATTCTCAAGGGAGAGACTGGGAAGACTTTGGCTCAACAACCCTTAAAAAGTCTGGCAGTGCTGGGGTGGAGCCTGACACCTGCTTCTATGTCAATAACCTGGAGCAGATGCGAGGGTGTGAGGGAAGAATTGATGTTGATCTATTGCCCCCGCCTGATCTGGCCATTGAGTCCGACATTACTTCCCGAACCTTTATCGATGCTTATAAAGCTATTGGCGTGCCGGAAGTTTGGCTCTTGGGTGAGCGAAGTTTGCGGATGTTTATTCTGCAGGGAGAAGACTACGTAGAATCGAGCTGCGGCCGACTTTTCCCAGACTTCGACATCTCCAGTCTTGTACCTCAACTTATTCGACGCGCCTTAGAAATCGGCACCAGCGCCATGTTGCGCGAATTTCGGGAAACACTTCGCAATTCCTAATACTGCTTTCCATCTTTAGGAGAAGATCAAATGCCTAGCAATCGTCCTGCCAACGCTCCACAACCTTCTCCCTGGCTAGGGCATCCCTTGGATCCCAACCCCAGCCCAGATCCCACAGCGAGCTTTATTGAATATCTGCGTTGGATGAGGGCTCCAGCAACTCCTTTCAAAGACGGAGCCAAAGTCGATCTGGTGCACCAGGCAGAAGCAAAGGCAAACTACGGAGCGCGCCTGCAAGTTCTAAATGCTCGCATCAAACGCATTGCCGGAGAAAAAAACACTTTTCAGGTCACCTGTCCCTGGCGAATTCGGGTGGGCGGAGCCAAAGGCCCGGAGAGCATGCTGCTGCCCGCTTTTGATCACTTAGGGATCCCCTACATTCCCAGCTCCACCTTGCGAGGGGTAGCCCGCACCCAGGCTATTCGAGAGTTGATGCAGAAGCACAATCTGTCTTGGGAGGAGGCAGATAAAGCAGTGGCACCCTGGCTTGGGCATCTAGAAGCTGAGGATAAAGATAGTGCTGGCAAGGTGATCTTTTTGGATGCCTACCCTGTGCCGACCAGGACTCAAAAACAAGGGGATCCTGATAATTCCAAAACAGGAGGTCTAGCTGTCGATATTGCCAATAACGTTTGGAGATGGAATGGCAACAGCTTGGAATATAAAGCAAATCCCAATGTCTTTTTCTCTCTCAAACAGGCCACGTTTTTAATCGGGATCCGCAAAGGCCCAGGCTGCACCGACGAGATGTTAGCCCAAGTGAAAGAATGGCTTATCCGCGGGCTGGAGCAAGGAGTGGGATCCCAAGTCAATACCGGCTACGGTCGGCTGATTCAAACTGGCAAAACTCTATCTCAATACAAGGGAGAATTCTTGCGGCTGCCTTTTGAGCTGGAGGGTCAGTTGATCCACGGGCGGCAAGTGGTCAACTGGAGACCTGATAAGAACCGGTATGACAACAAATCAATTGCCGAAGTCCGACCGGTAGCCTTTAAGAACATGCTGCGCTACTGGTTTCGAACCTTTGCCCTGGGTGTTTTGCCCGTGAAGCAGGTGCAGGAATGGGAGGGGCAACTTTTTGGGGCCATCACTCCCCAGCAAAAACATGGCTGGATCCATGTGGATCTTTTGAAGGGGCGAGTAACTCAACCAGAGCCGGAACTCAACCAAGCGGGAAGGGGGAATCCTGCTGGACAGCAAGAAGGGATCCTCATTCTCAGCCTTTCTGAGGAGTGCCACAACCATGCTTCAAAGGAGAACCAGAAAGCGGTGCAAAAGCTCTTTCGGAATCTGACCTGGATGCTGTTTCACCTGGGAGGTATTGGCCAGGGGGCAAGAAGGCCCTGCTACTCTCGCCAAGACCGCGGTAGAGCTCCTTGGTGGCGGGGATCCACCCTCATTCCCAACTCCGAAGATTCATTTTGGAATCTGCCAGAGTCGGTAGAGGAATTCCAGAAACTCTTTCAGAAGCGGCTGCGGGGCTTTTTTGAAGCACTCCAGGTTTTGACTGGGCAGGCCATTGATCCCAGCAATCCCGGGAGCTTTGGTCAGGTCAGCAAAGAAAAGTTGCCTGAAGCTGTGGATGCCCATTGCAGGATTGTAGTCTGCAGCGGCCCAAAAGAGTTTAATAAGCCCTATGCTTTGGCTGTTTTGCACAAGGTAGGCAAGATAGCGCCAGGAAAATACGACAAGTTTCTCTGCGGCGACACAGGCACGCCGTCCCCTGTTTGGATTGCAGATTTGGATGACTATCAGGTGGTTACCGTTTTTAGGGCAACGGTGAATCCTAGGAAAAGTTATCTTGAACAGCTCAGGAAAAATGCTGATGATTTTGGAATAATCTGGCCCTTGAAGTAGAGATCTTGGAGAATCTCTGGAGGAATAAAATGTCCAAAAAGAGGATCAATGCCAAAGTTCTTAGAAACCTTGTTACAGCTGTGGTCAACGGCTCGATCACGCTGGCCATCCTGCTAATTGCTCCTTTGGGATTGGCAGCCGTGATTACCAATACCATTCTTGTCGCGATTGCCAGCTTCTTTTCGGGCAGTCTGGCCGAGATCGTGATGGATTTCTTGTCAAGTCCTGAAATTGATGTGGAGATTTTACCGGAGCGTGGCCGCTCTAAACCCGGCAATGCCATAGATCAGAGGCGAGGCGCTGAAGATCTGCGTCGTCATGACGAATAATGCGAACTTTATATGTCTCTCAGCAGGGGTGTAGGCTAAGCCTTAAGCAAGAGTTCGTAATGGTCTATTTGGGCGAGTCGCTCTTGCAGGAGGTGCCTCTACCCTTGCTGGAGCAAATTTTAATCTTTGGCCGATCCCAGGTGACTACCGATGTTGTGAGGGAGTGCTTGAAGCGCAATATCCCCATTGCCTACCTCTCCCGGCTCGGCTATTGCTACGGTCGCCTCATTCCCATTGAAAGGGGCTACCGCCGCCTGGCCCATTGGCAACAGGCGCTCCCTGAAGCATGGAGACTGCAAACAGCAGCCCAAATAGTGCGAGCTAAGCTCCTCAATGGCCGCGTGCTGTTGATGCGACAACTTAGGCAGCGCCCCAGCGAAACCAGGGATCTAACCCTGCGCAGCCTGGAACACTTGGCCGCTCAAGCTCTGCAGGCTACTTCGCTGGATCAATTGCGAGGCATTGAAGGGATCGGCGCAGCTTTGTATTTTCCCGAATTGGGCAATTGCTTACAACAAAAAGGATTTGTTTTGATCAAGCGCACCCGACAGCCGCCCACCAATCCAGTGAATGCCATGCTCAGCTTTGGCTACATGGTGCTCTGGAACCACCTATTAACCTTAATTGAGCTGCAAGATTTGGATCCCTATCAAGGTTGCCTACATGCCAGCAGCGAACGCCACGCTGCTTTGGTTTCCGATTTGCTGGAAGAGTTCCGAGCGCCTATTGTGGACTCACTGGTACTGTGGCTGGTCAACAGCGGTGTTATGGATATCCAAGAAGACTTCGAGTATCGAGATGGGGGCTGTTTTCTCAGCGATGCTGGCAGAAAGAAGTATCTCAAAGCTTTTCTCCAGAGAATGGAGGGATCCATCCAAACCCCCGATGGGGATCAACCCCGCTGGGATTTGCTGACGCAGCAGGTTAAGAAATTTAAGCATTCTGTCTATAATCCTCAAGACCTGTATCAGCCTTACCGGATTCGCTGATGTTTCTTTATGTCGTTACCTACGACACCCCTTGTGATAAGCGCCGCAAGAAAATTGCCGACCTGCTAGAAGGCTACGGCAAGCGCGTGCAATACAGCGTGTTCGAGTGTGTCCTCGACAAAGACAAGTTCGAGGAGCTCAAGCTACGGCTCCGGAAAAGGGTCAAGCCCGATGAAGACAGCGTCCGCTTCTATCCCCTCACCAGCCACGCCCTTGACCAAGTGGAAATCTGGGGTGGGCCCCCCTTAACTGCACCCCCCCACTCGATCGTTGTCTAGCTCAAGCAACTCTCCACCCACTTCAGTACTTGATGTTCTCAAAAGCACACAAAAACGGTATCAACGCTTTTGCGAGCGCCTCGCCAAAACCCGCAAAGGCCGATTCTTTCGTTGACCCGCTCGATGCCTTGCGCCACAAGGCTTTCAGGCCTCTCACCCCCCTCTCCCAAGCTCTTTTTTGCCCTCTTCGACCGACCCCCTCGCAAATGGGTCTTGCATTCCTTGCCCTGCTTGGGTTTAATAGGGGTAGAGTTCCCCCTTCGGGGGGATCCCTAGAAATTGGAAACGCCCAAGCTGCAGTCCAAAGAGAGCTTGTCCTGTTGGGTTCCCCCTTCGGGGGGATCCCTAGAAATTGGAAACCATTCCGGGCGGCGGGGGAACCCAGCGCCTAACGCGGGTTCCCCCTTCGGGGGGATCCCTAGAAATTGGAAACCCAAGTCCAACCCCCGCCCGTAGCCCTGGTAGGCCAGGGTGTTCCCCCTTCGGGGGGATCCCTAGAAATTGGAAACAAGACTTTTCGGTTGCCGTCCACCGCGATGGGTGGAGTTCCCCCTTCGGGGGGATCCCTAGAAATTGGAAACGCGGTGCTCACAACCAAGTGCCCGTTTTTGACCGTCCCGAAGGTTCCCCCTTCGGGGGGATCCCTAGAAATTGGAAACAGTAGAACTCCTAGTATTGTTGTCAAAAGATTCTGGAGTGTTCCCCCTTCGGGGGGATCCCTAGAAATTGGAAACTCGAGTCTCCCTTCATAGCGCTTGAAGTAATCTCTGGTTCCCCCTTCGGGGGGATCCCTAGAAATTGGAAACGCGCTGCTGCGGGCCCGTGCTGCTGCCGAAGGCTGGAAAGTTCCCCCTTCGGGGGGATCCCTAGAAATTGGAAACGTGAATGCGAGGACTGGTCGAATCAGAGGATTGCAGGGGTTCCCCCTTCGGGGGGATCCCTAGAAATTGGAAACGTTTGGTTAAAGGAGAGAGATATGCAACGACAACGGAAGTTCCCCCTTCGGGGGGATCCCTAGAAATTGGAAACAGGGATCCTCTTTGACCCCAGGTTCATCCGACCCGGCTGTTCCCCCTTCGGGGGGATCCCTAGAAATTGGAAACCCGAAATGTTATAGGAAATGTATTCATCCCAATATCTGTTCCCCCTTCGGGGGGATCCCTAGAAATTGGAAACGATCCCCTGGAAACTACTTATTGGACACGTTGTCTTTAGGTTCCCCCTTCGGGGGGATCCCTAGAAATTGGAAACTTGGGAAGTTGCCAAAGCCTCTCCACGCCTACGTTCTACAGTTCCCCCTTCGGGGGGATCCCTAGAAATTGGAAACAACGATGGTCAATCGTCATGAAGAACTGTTCAGCATAACGTTCCCCCTTCGGGGGGATCCCTAGAAATTGGAAACGACGATACGCAAACACAGCGGTAGTATTAGTCATTTTGTTCCCCCTTCGGGGGGATCCCTAGAAATTGGAAACAGGAGAGAAACAACACCCAGGTGTGTAAACCTGGGTGTTCCCCCTTCGGGGGGATCCCTAGAAATTGGAAACGCCAAGTTATTTCGGATGTATCGCAAGGCCTCCAGAAGGTTCCCCCTTCGGGGGGATCCCTAGAAATTGGAAACAAACCATTAGCTATTCCAATTAACGAAACTTTTATTCTAGTTCCCCCTTCGGGGGGATCCCTAGAAATTGGAAACTTTAGTACTGCCTTGATTGGGAGGTTAAAATGTTGAACGTTCCCCCTTCGGGGGGATCCCTAGAAATTGGAAACATCAACATTAGTGACAACCTCGACTGCATGCCGAGCAAGTTCCCCCTTCGGGGGGATCCCTAGAAATTGGAAACCGTCCTGTACTTGTAATATAGCCAGGACAGGATGTTTGTTCCCCCTTCGGGGGGATCCCTAGAAATTGGAAACTGTACATAACAAACCTCCCTTTAATTGGGATAAAGAAGTTCCCCCTTCGGGGGGATCCCTAGAAATTGGAAACAGCTAGACCCAGACTGGCTAGACTAGTCCTTCTCCCCCAAGTTCCCCCTTCGGGGGGATCCCTAGAAATTGGAAACCGGAATCAGAATTGAGATGTTGAGCCTCTTTAGCTCATTGTTCCCCCTTCGGGGGGATCCCTAGAAATTGGAAACCCTATAGCCACAAAAAATCCCCCGCCAATAAGGCGGGGTTTTTCCTTCGGGGGGATCTATAGAATTGGAAACCTAGGGATCCCCAGTTGGAAAGAAATTGGAAACAGAGAAAAGATTAGAGTAAAGCCGGTGCTGCTCGGCAGAGGCCAGGCAGCGCTGTTGGTGCTCAGGCCACTCCTGGAGGGCTAGTTTTTGTTGTTCCTGGAGAAGGGTTTGTAGGTCTGAGTCTGCAGGCAGCTCGCCTTGCAAAACCTGCAAATCGTTAAAGCGGCCCAGTTGATCCTGCAAGCACTTCAGGGTTGCTATCCAATCTTGCATGGTTTCCCCGTAAAAGGGCGCAAAAAACTCCACCTGATAGCGGAGTCGTTTGGTGGCCTTGCGCAGCTCGTGCAGTTGCTCAGCCTGGGCTTCCGTTGCGGGGAAAGCAGGGATCCGCCAGCCTGGCTGCAGCAGCCACTGGGCCAGCAGGGGAGTCAGCAAGTGGGGCAAGCTTTCCGGCAGAGGCAGCTCCGCCTGGGGCTTATAGCGGGGGTGAGCCAGCCACTGCTCGCAGGCAGCTTGAAACGCCAGGAAGTCAGCATCTTCAAGAATGCGGCGGGAGCGTTTCTCGGCTTGGGTTCGACGTTGCTGCAGATCTTGTTTTAGCTTCTCCAGTTCTGCCTGCTGGGCTGCCGGGATCCCTTCCCAGCAAGGTTCCTGCAGGATTTCCAGCAGCACGTCCAGATCCCGCTGCTTGCCCAAAGCACTGGCCAGCTTTTGCAGGCGTTTGGGCTTGAGAGGCTTGGGCAGCCGGACGGATCCCTGAAACACCTGCACCCAAGTGCCAATACGGCGCAGGGTCACCCGGATTTGGTGGAGAGATTCTGCCGCCTCTGGATGCTGGGTCAGAACTCGCTTTACGTGTTTCTGCAGCCGCTGCCATTGCTGGCTCAACAGCTGGTGGGCCCAGGCGGCCACGGTTGGCAAGGGCGCAGATGAGGGCAAGGTCAAGTGCAAGGACTCCGTCCCGCTGACGCGAAAGGACTCCGTCCCGCTGACGCGAAAGGACTCCGTCCCGCTGACGCGAAAGGACTCCGTCCCGCTGACGCGATCGGTTTTCAGCTCAGCAGCAACAGCGTCCACAGCCAGTCTCCTCTACCCAAAACGAGAACCAAGAGGGCAGCAGGCTCTTTTCACATAGGTCATCCAGCCTAGCTTGAGGTTACCCCCGCCTCTTCCCTTTTAACCTAATCTTAACCTTGGTAAACCGAGCAGGCTGTGGCCAGGGAAACTGTCGCGAGCTTTGGCCTGTCGCGCCATTCCCGTCAGCGGAACAGAGCATGACTCTAGTCAATAATAAGCTCAACTATACTGAAAATAATGTATAATATGTTCAGTACGGATTACTACCAGTTGATCTTTCTGTTTACTTTCGAGTCTGCCAACATGGTAGCCAAAGCAAAGCAGAAAATTGGTAGTAAGACGACACGGAAACTGCGCTTTGGGTATTCTACTCAAAGCTTTGCGGGATACCGCCATTCTGTTTGGAAACAAACAGAATGCTATCGCTGCATAGTTGAACAGTGATGTTCAGCAATGTTCAGCGTAAATGTATCAGTCTAGGGCTCCCGGCCTGCTGTCGCAAGTGGTAGGCGGGGTTCGACCACTGACCAGAGGCGGGCAGCCACCTCTGCCGGGGATCCCTGGGCTGAAATGCGGACAATCCGCTGGGGTTCTGCGGCAGCCAGGGTTTCGAATCCGCAGTAAACCCGCCGGTGGAACTCTAGGCCTTCTTGCTCGTTAGTGCTCTGCACCGCTAGCTCAACTGCGCCAGAAGAACGGGAGCGAGCCCGTTCTAGCCCCACCTCGGGGGGCAGATCCAGCCACAGGGTGAGATCCGGCTGTAGCCCGTCGGTGACCCATCGGTTGAGCTGCCGGATCAGATCCAGATCTATGCCCCGGCCATAGCCTTGATAGGCCAGGGTGGAATCGGTAAAGCGGTCGCAAACCACCACCTGCCCTGCCGCCAGAGCCGGCGCGATGACTTTGCTCACGTGTTCAGCCCGATCCGCCGCGTACAGGAGCAACTCCGCCAGAGGGCTAAAGGGATCCCCGTGCAGCAACAGCTCCCGCAGCGTTTTGCCCAGCGCCGTGCCCCCCGGCTCGCGGGTACACAGGCAAGCGTAGCCTTCTTGGCGCAGCCGCTCAACCAAGAGGGCCTGTTGGGTGGTTTTGCCCACCCCTTCCCCGCCTTCTAGGGTGATGAACACACCGTCGTCCTGATACATTCACGCTGAACTCTCCTGAACATGGTTCAGGAAAGAAGCGATCGCATCCTGCCTATCTCTGTTCGCGTCAGCGGGACGGAGTCCAAACAGGAAGGCGGTATCCCGCAAAGCCCTGAGGAATACCCCCCGAGCGCTTTCCCCCTTCACTTCCCGGCAACCGTTGCGGTGGACTCAAGGATCAGGGGGAAACTTGGTCTACTATATCCCTCTCAATGACTTTTGCCAAACCGCCTAAAGCTCAGTAAATTCAGCAAAGTTCAGGGTTTTGGGGGTTAGAGGCATGCTCTGCAGGAGGGTTAGCGCAGGTTGAGTTGGGGCTGCAAATTAAAGGAGTGCCCCGGCACCACCACGTAGACGTCGGGGATGTTGGTGGGCTCCAGGCTTTGCAGGGCTAACCCTTCGATGTTGGAGCGCAGGGCGTTGTTGATGGTGGCTTCCAGTTGGGATAAAACCTGCGCCTCGTTGCCCTGAGCGGCCAAGCCAGGAAACTGGCTGTACACGGCGCGCGCCAAGCTGCTGGCCAAGGGGAGCTGGATCAGGGTGAGGTTGGATCCCCCCAGCTGGGGGCCCAAGGTGTTGGCCCGGCCGCGGATGCCCAAAGCTTGGAGGGCATTGGCCGTTTGGCTGACGGGGATGGTGCAAGTATCCATCTTGTAAACGGGCACTGAGGCCATGGTCAGAGCAGAAACGCTGGTCAGTTGCACCACAGTAAAGGAGGCAGTGCCGTTGTAGGCAAAGCAAAAATCGCGAAAGGCTGCGGGCACATTGGCAGCGCGGATGGGGCGCTCATCGTCAAAGCCGCCCGACTCGGCGAAGATGTTGCGGATAGCGAATCCCCCGAAGAAGGCCAGCAGGGCCACCACCAGCAGGATCGTCAGATCGGAGGAGGAGACCCCCCCGCTGGAGCTGCCGCCTCGCCCACCACCGCCATATCCCCCACCGCCAACATAGCCGGAGGTGTAGCCGTAAGCCGCGGAACGGCTGTAGTCACTGCGGTAGCCGGATTCCCCAAGGACTCCGTCCCGCTTACGCGAGCGGCCAGCAAAGGACTCCGTCCCGCTACCGCGAAAGGCAGAGGAACGGGCGGATCCGTCGTAGCTGCGGTTGCTGGAGACAGAACGGCGGGGAACTAGCGCTTGCCCAGGGCGCTCACCGGCTCCTCCTGCAGCGGCTTTCTGCTCCCTCTTTTCGCTGTCAACACGAGACCCCTCGTCTCGGCCAGTCTGGGGGGAGCGGTTGGAAGGGCGAGAAGTGGCCCCTTGCGCGGACTCCCTGTAGCTATCCCGCCCATTCTCCAAGGACTCCGTCCCGCTACCGCGATCGTCCAGCCAATCTTCTGCGCCCACAAAGGTTGAGCCCTCTTCCGGCAAAGGGGGTGGAGAACGACGACCTTGGCGCTCCCTTCCTTCACCAGAGTTTGCAACCGAGGAGATCGCGGCTTCCTCACCGGCAGAATCCGGGGAATGGCGGCTGGGATCGGGGGCAGCAGTCCGTTCCGCTGCTGCAATGGGATCTTGATCCTCAAACTCAGAAAAACCCATAGTTCTTCGAGCGCTCCCCTCAGCTGCCAAGGCAAGACGGCTTTCAATTTCACTCCCCCGAAGGGAAGCAACTACTGTATCCTAGCAGCTGATACATTTACGCTGAACACTGCTGAACATCACTGTTCAACTATGCAGCGATAGCATTCTGTTTGTTTCCATTCGCGTTAGCGGGACGGAGTCCAAACAGAATGGCGGTATCCCGCAAAGCTTTGAGTAGAATACCCAAAGCGCAGTTTCCGTGTCGTCTTACTACCAATTTTCTGCTTTGCTTTGGCTACCATGTTGGCAGACTCGAAAGTAAACAGAAAGATCAACTGGTAGTAATCCGTACTGAACATATTATACATTATCTTCAGTATAGTTGAGCTTATTATTGACTAGAGTCATGCTCCCCAGCCAGGACATCGGGGGCTATTGCTGGGATCCAAGCCAGCCCATACGCTTCTCCAGGAGAGGCAACTGCGCTTTCAAGGCGCGCAAGGCTCGCCCTCGGTGGCCGACGGCCTCTTTTTGAGCTGGGCTCATCTCGGCAAAGGTTAGTCCCACTTCGGGCACCCAAAACAGCGGGTCATAGCCAAACCCTCCCTCTCCCCGCGGCTGGGTCAAGATCTCCCCCGGACATACCCCTTCCACCAGGGCATGTACCTCACCTTGGGGATCTACCAGGGCGATGGCACAGTGAAAGGTGGCTCGGCGATTTGGGATCCCTTCCATTTCCCTAAGCAACCGCTCGATGCGGGCAGCATCGTTGGGGGCATAGCGAGCCGAGCGGATCCCAGGGGCACCGCCAAGGGCTTCTACCGCTAGGCCGGAATCGTCGGCAATGGCCCACTCCCCCAGAGACTTGGCCACGGCTCTGGCTTTGAGAAGGGCATTTTCGGCAAAGGTGGTGCCGGTTTCTTCCACCTCAATTTCTGAGGGCATGCGGCGCAGCTCCCAAGCAGGGGCATGGGCCTGGAAAAAGGCATTGAACTCGCGCCATTTGCCGGGGCTACTGCTGGCCAAGATCAAAGGACGGGTCATGGAAGGTTCCTACGAATCGTATGGATGTAGCGGAAAGCTGAGGAGGCGGAAGACGACTCAAGGGATCCCTACCTAATGGATCTCGAGAACCATGTTGTGCAGGGCTGTGTTAATCACCAGGGTGGATCCCCATCGCTCTACCTTGCCCCCATCCCAGTGCATGTGTCCGCAGATGTAGTAGCGGGGCTGCACCTGTTCCAAAAGGGGGCGCAAGGTGGGTGTGCGACGGTGATACCACTTCCCGCCTTCATCCAAAAAGCCTCGCGGCGGAGCATGGGTCAGCAGCAGGTCAATGGGCCGGGGGGGTTGACTGTAGAGGGCGAGCAGCTCCTGCAAATGGGCAGAGGTCAGAGACCAGCTCCAGCCACAGGGGGGAGTCCAGGGTACAGCCAAAACCTGTAACCCCAGCCACTCAAAGCAGCAGGACTGGGTGATGGCCCGCCCCCAACAGCCAACCAGCGAATTCAAAACCGAAGCTGCTGGATCGTGGTTGCCAGGTAAAAAGAGCCAGGGTTTGCCCAGGCTCTCCACTGCCGCCAAAAAGGATTGCAGATGAACCACCTCTGCTTGGGCTGCCGGATGAAAGCCCTGGGTGGCCTTGCGGGAAGGTTTGCCGGCCTTGGAACAGAAATCCCCGCAGTTGATGTAAGCATCCACCTCCGGCAGATGGGCAAGGGCCTGCCGGATCAGCCGAGGGCTGCCGTGGTAGTCAGAGCCGAGCAGCAGTTTAATCCCCATGGGCCTCTGCAGCAGAAGAATCCAGGTGGGATCGCTGAAGCAGGGCGGCAACCTGCTGCCAGGAGCTGCTGTACCAAGCTTGCTGGGCTTCCAGTTCTTCGCCGAGGGATCCCGTGGGGCCAAAATCTGGGCAGGCGTACCCCAGGGAGCGTAATCCTGCCACCAACACCGCCGGAGACAGCCACCACTGCTGGGCCAAGCGCAGCAGATCCACCTGGCTACGGGTTTGCAGGTATTGGCGGAGCTGGCGTTGCAAGCTGGCAGCGGAGGGCAGGGGCACCGCTTGCTGATGGACGGCAATCAACAGCTCGCTGCTGGGGGTGCAACAGAGCAGCCACTTGAGGTGATCCAGAGAAGGGGGCCAGCTCCACAACCAGAGTTGATCATAGCGGTGGCCGGCTTGGGGACGGTCGTAGTGGAGAGTCAGGTACCGCCGTTCGCGATAGCGGGCCGTAGGCCTTGAAGACAAGACCAGCGAGGGGCGGCGGAAGCCGTAGAACAGGATGGTTCCCTGCGCCTGAGGCCAGAGGACAGAAAATCGGTCTACAGCTTGCCAACGCAAAGGCTGGGTGGGCTGGGGGGTGGGGCGCCAGATCAACAGAGGTGAGGGCTCTGTCCCCCTCTGGGAGCCAGTCGAGGGCTTGGAGTTGGGCATGGGAGGAGTGGCATCCAGAGAGGCGGGGGAGATGGGAGACTTGCTCCCATCAGGGGTGCGGGGCGCTGTTTTCTCGAGAGGGGGATTGCCGGCAGTGGCAGCCTCTTGGGCAGGTCGAATCCCGACAATTTCCAGCTCCAGTTGGGTTTCTCCCTGCCATGTTTTGGCCTTGAGCGTGTAGGCTACATCAACTCGCTCCGGCAGCGGATGGGTTTCCGCTCCCCGCCAACGGATAGCCCAGAGGGGGCGCTGTGGCCTCGGGTTTGTGCTCCCCACTGCTGACCCGTTCGCCAAAGTGTTGCCCAAAGCGTTGCCCAGCGATAACCCATCAGTGTCGTAACTGGAGGTTTTGACAGCTGAGTCGCTCCTGCCCGGACAAGAGGACTCCGTCCGAGTAGCACGTAACCCATGGGAGCGTTGCGTAGGGAGAGCAGGATCCCGGAGCAGCAGCTTCAGGTGGCCGGGAACTGGGCCAAATCGCTGCTGTTGCAGAACCTGCAGGTTGCGGCTGTAGAAGACCGGCTCAGGGTTGCCGATACCACAGGGCTGCAGATGCTGCAGCTCTCGATAGAGGTCAAGGGTGAGATCTGACAGCGACACTTCTGCATCGATTTGCACCAGTGGCTGGATCTGCTCCGGCTGCAATTGCTGTTGGGCAAACTGCCGCAATCGTTCTTCAAAAAAAGGCCAGTCTTCTGCTCTCAGGCTAAATCCCCCGGCAGCGGGGTGGCCGCCGTGCTTGGTGAACAGATCCTTGCAAAACTCCAACGCTTGAAACACGTCAAACTCGGGGATCCCCTGCCGCGCCGAGCCACTGATCTCCCCTTGCCGCGACTGGCTGCCGATGAACACCGGACAGCCAAAACGCTCTGCCAACCGCGAGGCCACAATGCCGATCACCCCTTTATGCCATTTCTGCTGAGGGGATCCCAAAATCGTCAATACCCGTTCCTGCTGCAAATCCCGGCCTTGCTGGGCAATTTGCTCGAGGGCTTCTGCCTCGATGCGCCCGCACATCTGCTGTCGTACCTGGTTGAGCCGTTCGCAGCGGCGGGCCAGTTTCTCTGCTTGCTGGGGATCGTCGGTGGTCAGCAACTGGATCCCCATTCTCGCCCGGCCAATTCGCCCAACGGCATTGATGCGGGGCCCCAGGCCAAACCCAATCCACTCAGGCCGCAGCCCCTCCAGGGATCCCTGCATGCCCATCACCTGCAGAAGGGCGCGGATCCCTGCCACCTGGGAGGTGGGCAAGAGGTGCAGCCCCTGCCGCACCCAAAGGCGGTTAACCCCCGTCAGCGGCGCCAGATCGGCAATGGTGCCCACAGTAAACAGTTCCAGGGCCACCCGCTGCAGATGGCCATCACCACGGCGCTCGGCCAGCGCCTGGGCCAGGAGGTAGGCAACTCCCACCCCGGCCATCCCCCGATAGGGAGAAGAAACGGGGAGCTGCTTGGGATTGAGGATGGCATCGGCAGGGGGCAACTGGGGCGGCAAGTCGTGGTGATCCGTCACGATCACTGTCAAGCCCAGAGCTTTGGCCAGTTGGATGGGCTCGTGGGCGGAGATGCCGTTGTCCACGGTGAGAATGAGGCGCACCCCCTCTCGGTGCAGCTCTTGCACCATGCGGCTGTTGAGGCCATAGCCCTCGGTCATGCGGCTGGGGATGCGGTAATGCACTGGAGCGTCCTGCAAAGCCCGCAGCAGCAGGGCCGTGCTGGTCATGCCGTCGGCATCGTAGTCGCCGCAAATGGCGATGGGCTCTTGTCGGCGAATCGCCCCGTCCAGCAAGTCCACCGCTAGGGGCAAATCGGCAAAATCCTGACTGGGTGGAGGCAGGTGGGCGGGATCCGGCTGCAGGTACTGCTGCACGGCAGCAGGGCTGGAGAGGCCGCGATTGAGCAAGATCTGGGCCAACACAGGCGAGATCCCCACTGCCTCGGCCAAGCTCTGGGCAGCCAACTTGTCCACAGGATGAAACAGCCAGCGTTGAGCAGGGATCCCGGCCATAGGGAAGGGTGGGGCTTGGATGGGGATAGAGGGTAGGCAGTGCTACAGTTGGCCTATAGGGTATCCTTTTGACGTTAGCTCAAAACGCTCCTCTGAATCTTTCCTGCCGCCGATGTATTCTCTGCTGCTTACCTATGGTCTTAACCCGCTGACAGGCTTAAAGCTGTTGGTCAAGTCCTCTGAGCAGACCTCTCTGTGGACACTGGCCCAGCAGCTTTGGGGCCGCCCCGGATCTCGGCGACGCAGGCCGCGCCTACAAATCTCGTTAGGCCGCTTGGTGCCAGAGCAAACCGAGCACTTGTCCAAGTTGGAAGTGCTGCTGCGTCTGCGGTTTTTCATTGCCCTCGAAGCGGAAACTCCAGAGAGTGCTGCCCACCACTGTCGCGAACGGTTCTTGCTTCCTTCCGGCCAGGGATCTGCCATTCAGCTTGCCCGCTACACAGAGGGCTCGCAGCAGTACAAGACGGAGATCATCCGCTTTGCCCTGGGGGGATCCCGCACCCTTGTGGCGAGGACTCCATCCCGCCGCCGTCGCCTCTGAAACAAACTCCCCGACAAGCCATAGCGATAGAGTCTTGCCGGCCTATCTATACTGGAGATGCACTAGATCTGTGTTTCTCCCGTGAACCTAACTGGGCTGCATCTTTGCGGTGGCAGTGCGGAGCATTCTATCGGTGGTGGGCGGCATCTGCAAGCCCATCCCTGGCACAGCCTTGCCCAAACTTCGGCTTACGCTAGCTTTGAGTTGTCCTTCCCGCAAGGGGGTGAACTGCGAGCTCTGGCACTGTGGGGGATCCCCGCAGGCCCAGGCAAAGACTCCATCCCGGATGCAGAGGTTTGAGTTGCCGCCAATCCCGCCAGAGGAGATGGATCCCATGTGCAACGCCCGTAAGGACTACGGCTGGCCAAAGTGCTCCGCACTCCTGTTGCCAGCGCAACCGGCCCTCTTTGCCGGATCCCTGGCGGCCTTTGCCCTTGTGCTCCACGCCGTTAATGGGAACGTCCTGCCGGCTGCTTTGGCCCTGACCCGTTACCAAGTGCATGTACTGGCGGATGGGGCGGCGGAGTTGGCTCAGGTGCGCACCCAGGTGCCGGATGCCTATTTTGTGCAAGGGGATGGGCAGGTTTTCATTCTGGCGGGGACGTTCATCAACCGTAGCCATGCTCAACGCCGTCAGGCCGACTTGGAACGGCTGGGGTTATCGGTGCGGGTGGTGAGCCGCCAAGAGACGGATCCCCCTCTGCCCCCTGCTTTTCCTGCCCAAGCAGCACCCAGCCGCCCTGTTGCCAGCTCAAAAGCCTCTGTGCCGCCGACGCCAACCGCTCCGCCCTTGGATCCCCAGCGTCCCTTTGCCACCCACGTGCCCAACCCCACCGGTGATCCCCGTTTGGAAGAACGGGTGCGCCGCTTCTTTCCAGGAGCCACTGTGGTGCAGTACCGCGGCCAGGTTGCTTTGCAAACGGGAACCTTCTCCCGTCTGTCGTTGGCCCAGGATCAAGCCCGCTGGCTAACCGCTCAGGGGTTACCGGCAGTGGCGGTGTCGCTGGTAGGAGAAAATGCGGGCCGGGATCCCATCTCCAATCCCGCCCAAGGGGAACGCTATTGGGTGTTGGTGGCCGATCCCACCGGGGAGAAATGGCCTGCGCTAAAACAACTCCTAGAGGGATCCCTGCCCTTGATCTACGATGACCTGCGGGTGGTGCGCACAGGTGGGTTTGCCGACCCTGCTGCTGCCGCCGAGCAGGTGCGTTACTTGGCCGGCCAAGGCTATGAAGCGGGGATCTTCCCCGCCGATCTGCGCCGCTCTCAGCCTCTTTTGCAAGCGGATCCCGTCTCTTCCTCGCCTGCCCAGGCTGTTCCTCCTGGGGAAGAAGGTGGCAGTGGATTTTGGGTGGTGGTGCCGGCTGGGGAAGAGGCCCTACCCAAGCTGCAACAGTTTGCCCCTGATGCCTTCCTGCGGGGCTCAGTGATTCAGGTGGGCACCTACCGGCAACGGGCCAACGCCGAACAGGCGCGGCGCTCTCTGGCCGAAGCAGGGTTCGATGCCCGCATCCTGCCCGTGGAGTAGCCAAGAGCCACTTCCGCCATAAACGCTCTCCTCCTTCCCCTCCAGAACAATCCCACCTTCGACCAGGGCTTGCCACAGCGGGGACAACAGGGGTACCAACGCAACAGTTGCCAAAACTCGGCAGCAGCCACCCGCCCTGTCAGGTCGTAGCTGCTCCGTTTTTCCCCAGCAGGGGCAGCTTGCTGCTTCTGGCGTTGTCGGCTGGCGCAGGTGGGACAGGGATCCAGTCGAAACAGGAGCCCATCCCCGCACTCCGGACAGCAGTAGGGGCTCGACATCTGGACTTGAGACTCTGTTTGCGTCAGCGGTGCGGAGCACTTTCCCGGCTAGAGGGCTTGCTTAGCCTGCTGCAGCGTCTGCTCAAACACCTCCAGCGGCTGCGCACCGGAGAAGGCAATGCCGTTCAAGATGAAATGGGGGGTGCCGCCGATGCCCAGTTGAGAGGCCAAGTCAATATCTCGCTGAATGGCGCGTTCTGCCGCCCGACTGCGCCGATCCCGATTGAATTTTTCTATATTCAGGCCCAGCTTCTCAGCAGTGGCCACATAAAACCCATCCCCAAGCTGAGATTGGTTGGCAAACAGCTCGTCGTGAAACTCCCAGAACTTACCTTGACGTTGGGCGGCCCAAGCAGCCCGGGCAGCCGACATCGCTTCTGGGTGGATGCTGGTCAGGGGCAGGTGCTTGTACACCAAGGTCACCTCATCCCCGTGGTCGGCCATGAACTGCTTGAGGGTGCTGTGGGCGCGGGCGCAGAAGGGGCATTGAAAATCGGAGAACTCCACCAACACTAACCGCAGAGCGTCGGATCCCAGTCGAGGGGAATCTCCGATGACGGCGCGTGGGTTCTCCCGCAGTTGACGGCCAAATTCTTCCGCCAGCCGCTGCTGTTGTTGCTGCTGCTCCTGGTACTGTCGCTGCTGGTATTCCTGTACGGCCTCCAGAATCACCTGGGGGTTCTTTCGAATGATCTGCAGCACCTGCTCTTCCAAATCTGCCGGGGCAGCCGCCGCCGAGGGTAGGAAAACCGGAGCTCCACTTCCCACTCCCAGCAGAACCATCAGCCCGAACAAAAGTCCAGCCCGGGCCAAGCTCCGCCCCCAAGCGCGAAAAATCCTCACCAGCCTATGCATCCCAACCCCCCTCTCAAACATGCCTAGAGCCGTCGCAACTCACCCAGCCTACCGTCAGATCCCAACAGTGTCTATCACTCGTTCGGGGGGGTTAGGAATTGGTGACCTGCAGAAGCTGCTCCTTGATCCGCTGCAACTGGCTGGCCCAGCGGGGATCCGGCTCAGAGGCTGCCTCACTTTCGGCGACGACGGTGGAGCGCCCACCCTTATTGCCGCGCTGGCGTTGCTTTTTGCTGGGGGCAGGGTTTTCTGCCGACTCTTTAGGGCCCTTGGCCTCAGAATCTCTGGACGGCCTGGAATCTTTGGAACCTCTGGACTCTTTGGATGAAGGCTCAGAGGTCGCTGTTTTGGATTCGCCTTCTTCCCCTCGGTCGCGCGGCTGGGCGAGCTCAATGCGCAAGTTGACATCCCCAAAGCTGTGGCCGTTGAACTTTTCGATGTACTGCTGCGCCTGCTCTTCGGTGTTCACCGTTACAAAGCCGAAGCCGCGGCATTTGCCTGTCTTCCGATCCCGGATCACCTTGGTGGAAATGACCTCACCGGCAGAGCGAAAGAGCTTCTCCAGTGCCTGACGATCCACCTCTTCCGGCAGATTTCCAACATACAGACGCACAGGCATGATCCAGCGAAGCTCCTAATCGAAATAACAAAAGGCCAAAATGCAAAGCGCTACACCTAGGGCGCTCAAGCCCATAACATCAAACCCGGAACCCGGTAGTCCATTGTCACACCATAGCGCGCCGCAAAGCGCAACCCTTGGCAATCACGAAGCTATTTTTTAATTTACCTCAACCTGGAGCCGCGAAGACGAGGAGAATGGTCTCTCTTGTCGATTGCCTCGTGCAGTTGGTTTCGGCGGCGGGCTGTGTCCCTTAGGCCAGGCCGGTGTTGTTCAGGCGATCCCGATGTTGAAAAGGTCGCGCCTGGGGGCCTGTGTAGTCGGCTACAAGATGTCCTTGCCCTCGCAGTTGGTAGCGGTAAGTCACCAAGCCTTCCAAGCCCACCGGGCCGCGCGGCGGCAGTTTTTGGGTGCTGATGCCCACTTCTGCCCCAAAGCCGTAGCGAAACCCGTCGGCAAAGCGGGTGGAAGCGTTGTGAAAGACCCCCGCTGCATCTACTTCATCCAAAAATCGCCGGGCAGCAGCGGCATCCTCGGTTACAATCGCTTCGGTATGGCGGGATCCGTACTGCTGGATGTGGGCAATGGCCTCGTCAAGGGAGTCAACCACCTTAATAGAGAGGATCAAATCGGCATACTCGGTGCTCCAGTCGGCTTCGCTGGCCGGGATCAGATCGGGCACCAGCTCGCGGCAGAGGGGATCCCCCCGCAATTCCACCCCCTTTTCCCGCAGGGCCTTGACCGCCAGAGGCAAAAAGTGGGGGGCTATGGCCTCGTGAACCAGCAGAGTCTCGATGGCATTGCAGGCAGCGGGGTACTGGGTTTTGCTGTCCACCGTCAGCTTGATCGCCATGTCCACGTTCGCTGCCCGATCCACGTACAGGTGACACAGGCCATCGGCATGGCCCAATACCGGGATGCGGGTATTCTCCAGGATGTAGCGGACAAAGCTGCTGGAGCCGCGGGGGATGATCAAGTCTACCAGCCCCTCCAGTTGCAGTAGGGCCTTGACCTCGGCGCGGCTGGTGAGCAACTGCAGGGATCCCTGGGGGAACTCCGGGATCTGTTGCAGGCCCGCCTGAATGGCCGCCATCAACGCCTGACAGGAGAGCAAAGCTTCGGATCCCCCTTTAAGCAAGACGCTATTGCCGGTTTTCATCGCCAGGGCGGCAATTTGCACCAAAGCATCGGGCCGCGACTCGAAGATCACCCCCAGGACCCCCAAAGGGTAGGTGCGCCGTTCCAAGATCAGCCCCTCGTCCAGTTCCCGGATCAGCAAAGCTCGGCCCACCGGATCCCCCAGCCGGATCACCTGCCGCACTCCGGCCACCATATCTGCCAGTTTGTGGGCGTCCAGCTTCAGGCGAGCATAGGCAGATGCCGACAACTCCCCGGCTTTCACCATCTCCGCTGCCCGCTCCAAATCCGCCTGGTTGGCGGCCAAGATAGACTCTTGGTGCTCCAACAAGGCAGTGGCCATGGCCTCTAGAGCGGCATTCTTAATGGCAGTGGGCAAGGTGGCCGTGTGTTGGGCAGCAGCGCGGGCCAACTGCACTTGGGACAGCAGCGGGCGCTCTGAGGCAGATGCAAGCGAGCTGGGGCAATCGGTGGCGAGGGACATAGGGTCAGAAAGGGGGCAAAGTGCCCATCTGGAAGAAAAGGGTTGCGATGATAGGTTGTAACAAAGTTGTGTTGAACTGTGATCCTAGAAGCACCCCCGGAAGGGATCCCTATGCTAGGTTGGGCACAGTCGGTTGGGGTTATCTGTAGCCTACCAAAATCCGGATCCCACTTGCTGCGGCAGGGTAGCCTTTCTTTGCTCTCGATGCTTCTAAGCTGAAGTTCGCATAGGGGAAGACCCTTGCTCGAAACCCAGTTCCCTGACGATTAGAGATCCACCTCGTCAACCTCGATTTAGCGCCTTCCAGGAGAGCCAATGAGAAAGCGTGGGTTTGTGGTTAGTGCAACGGCTGCGGTGATGACAGCGGTGTCGCTGGTCGGCGTGCAGCTATCTATGCCGGGTTGGGCGGGGTTTCGCCGGGATCCCAAGGAAGTGGTGGACGAGGTTTGGCAAATTGTCAATCGGGAATATGTGGATCCGTCTTTTAATTCCCTGGATTGGGAAGCGGTGCGGCGAGATCTGCTCAGTCGAGAATATGCCACCCGAGAAGATGCCTACGCGGCCATCCGGGAAGCCTTGAAGAAACTCAACGATCCCTACACCCGATTTCTGGATCCGGATCAGTTTGCCAGCATGCAAATCGATACATCCGGCGAGCTGACCGGGGTGGGGATCACGCTGGGCATGGATCAGGAGACAAACGAGCTGGTGGTGATCTCCCCCATTGAAGGGTCTCCTGCCGACCGGGCTGGGATCAAATCCAAAGACGTGATCGTGCGCATCGACGACAAGTCCACCGAAGGCATGGACACCAACGCTGCGGTCAACCTCATTCGAGGCGAGCCGGGTACGCGGGTGCGGCTGACCATTCGCCGCGAGGGGGAAGGGCTGAAGGTGTTCGATTTGGTGCGGGAAAGAATTGAGCTGGCCACCGTGCGCTACGAGGTTCACGAGGAAAACGGCCTGCCCATTGGCTATATCCGGATTACCCAGTTTTCCGGCAACGCCGCCGAGAAGATGCGCCAAGCCATTCGCGAGCTGGAAAAACAAGGGGTAGCCGCCTACGTTCTGGATTTGCGCGCCAACCCAGGGGGCCTGCTCTACTCCAGCGCCGAGATTGCCCGCATGTGGATCAACCGGGGCAGCATCGTCTCGACGGTGAACCGCCAAGGGGAGCAGGATCGCCTGACGGCCAACAACACGGCCCTCACCGATAAACCTTTGGCCGTTTTGGTGGATGGTGGCTCGGCCAGCGCCAGCGAGATTCTGTCGGGGGCTCTGCAGGATAACCGTCGCGCCGTGATTGTCGGCACGCAAACTTTCGGCAAGGGCCTGGTGCAGTCGGTGCATCCCCTGTCCGATGGATCTGGGCTGGCGGTAACCATTGCCCGTTATCGCACTCCCAACGGTAACGACATCGACCACAAGGGCATTACCCCCGACATTTTGGTGGAATTGTCCGAGGAAGATCTGAAGCGGCTCAGCCAGAACCGAGAGCTGGTGGCCACCCCAGCCGACCCACAGTATGCTGCTGCCATCCAGGCTCTGCAGGCTCAGATCTCTGCCCGTCGGCAACAGGCCCAGGAGGTCATTCGTTCCTCTTCACGTTAGCCGGTGTTGGGGGCGGTTTTGATGGGTCTCAGATCTGGCACTCCTGAGACTGGGGTTAAGCCGAGGCCCAAGCTATTTAAGACTATTAAGACTCTTCTCATTCGAGTTATTCGAGGAGTGTTGACCAGCGCTGGGCTGGGGATGCTTTTATTGTTTCTGTAGGTGGCGCGTAGCACAATGGCGGGGTCGAAGATCGCGGGATCCATAAACTTGGCCGGACGGGATCTGCTCAAGCTCAGCGACCTAACCCCGGCGGAGCTGTCGGCCCTGCTAGCCCAGGCGGCTGAGTTAAAGCGGGATCCCTATCGGGTGGAGCTGCGGGGTCGGGTGTTGGGGCTGTTGTTTCAGAAGGCTTCTACCCGCACCCGCGCCAGTTTTACGGCAGCCATGGCCCAGTGCGGGGGCAGCACCCTCGATCTGGTGCCGACGGTGATGCAGGTGAGCCGCGGCGAGCCCCTGCAGGATACGGCCCGCGTCCTCTCCCGCTACCTGGATGTGATTGCCATTCGCACCTACCACCAGAAGGAACTGGAAACCTTTGCCGAGTATGCCGATGTTCCGGTGATCAACGCCCTCACCGATCAGTTTCACCCCTGTCAGGTGTTGGCCGATCTGCTCACCATTCAGGAGAACTTTGGCCAACTGGCGGGACTGACCCTGGCCTATTGCGGCGATGGCAACAACGTTGCCCACTCCCTGCTGTTGGGCTGTGCCATGAGCGGGATCCACATCCGCGTCGCCACCCCCCCCGGTTACGAGCCGGATGCGGCAGTGGTGGAGCAAGCCCGCACTCTGGCCCAGGGATCCCAGGTGTTGGTGCTGCAGGATCCCCAGGAAGCCGTCTCTGGATCCCAGGTGGTCTATACCGACGTGTGGGCCAGCATGGGTCAAGAAGCTGAGGCCGAGGCCCGCAAGGCCACCTTTCTGCCCTACCAGGTCAATGCCGAGCTGCTGCAACGGGCGGATCCGCAAGCCATTGTGCTGCACTGCCTGCCGGCCCACCGGGAAGAGGAAATCACCACTGAAGTACTGGAGGGATCCCAGTCCCGCGTGTGGGATCAGGCGGAAAATCGCCTACATGTGCAAAAGGCACTCCTGATTCAGGTGCTGGGCGCAGGATGACCCCTCACCCCCAGGCTAGAGAGCGGGTTAGCAAATGAGCTTACCGGAAAACTGGGTCTATGGTCATTTCGATTTAAACCAGGACACTGCACCCACACCCCAAACGTTGGTCGCGTCGGCGTTGCAGAGCAATAGCGTTGCGGAGCGATAATGCAGAGGGCCAGAAGGTTTTTCAAGGACTCCGTCCCGCTGGCGCGACCAGTAGCCTAGGCGTCTCGCCCTAACCTGAAATGACTATATTTGACAAAACTGGCCCAAATCCTAAGCTGTCTACCGATTACTGCTGGGGCGGCGGGCGGCAATTGCCAGGCTGACATTGGGCACCCGCTGCAGAGTATCCATCACCTCCACCACCTTGCCGTGGGAGAGGGCCAAATCGGCGTTGATCACCACCAAGCGCCGCCCTTCAGCCGGCTTCTCGGCCAGGATGCGTTCCACTGCTGGGATCAGGGCAGAAATATCGGCAATTTTCTCCTGATTGACGGCAATCTGTCCTTCCGCCGTCACGCTCACCGTTACATCCGGCTGCAGACGAACTTCAGCTGTGGTCGCGTCCGGCAGGTTGACATCCAGAGCCTCGGAGCGGGTGAGCACCAGGCTGGCAATCACGAAAAACACCAAGATCGAAAAAATGACATCGATCAAAGGCACGATGTTGATCTCGCCGGATCTAAAGTTTTCTTCCGGGATTCGCATAGGCTACGAGGGCTCAAGCGACGAGTAAGGGGGAAGGGTGGAGCTGCCACTGGGGCTAGATTGGGTGTAGGAATACTGGGAAAGCTGTTGAGCCTGCATCTCTTGCCGCTGCCGATGCAGCAGCTCCAGCATGCCGCCGTACTCTTGGATTTTAGAGAGTTGCCGCAGGTACAAAGAGCGGAAGACGTTGGAAATCAACAGGGTGGGAATAGCCACAATCAGTCCAAAGGCCGTCGAGTACAAGGCTTCGGCGATCCCCCGACCTACCCCCTGGGTATCGGTGCCGCCGATATCCCCCAGTTGAATGGAGCTGAGGATCTGGATGATGCCGGTGACGGTGCCCAACAAACCCAAGAAGGGGGCAACGGTGATTACGGTGTCGAAGACCGTGTTGAAGCGCTTCAGCAGAGGCACTTCTGCCGCCAGGGCCGTTTCCAGAGCCAGCTTAAAATCTTCCGGGCTGGCCTCGTTCAGCTCCAACCCGGCCAAAAAGATGCGGGCAATCGGCAGATCGGCATTTTGCTCCAGCAAATACTGGGCAGCGCGTGGGTTGCGGCGGTACTGGCTCAGGGCTTGCTGCACCACCTCCTCCTGCCGATGGGTGATCTTCCACCAAAACAGCACCCGCTCAATGCAACAGGCCACCGAGAAGACCGAGAACGTCAACAGGGGGATGGAGTAATACCAACCCTGGATCATGAGCTGCAAGACTCTATCCATCGATCCTGATTCCCCCCTCCAAGCGGCAATTTACGCTCATCTTGTCATAGCACTTTCTCGGCAGGGCTGGGATCCCTTCTTGCGCGGCGAAGATTGCACCTTTTGGCAATTTTGCCCCCATGCCGGCTCTCATCTCGTCAATTGTCAATCCAGAGGGCATACTGGTTGCAACAATTTAATTTTGGATCCCGAGGGCGTGAATTATGAAATTCAGACGCTGGTTGGGTCTTTGCTGCGCCGGCTTGATGGCCTTGCTGTTGACGGCTTGCGGCAAGGGATCCGCCCCCTACGACAGCATCGTGGTCAATTTTGTAAACACGGCCACCCCCAGTCAGATTGCTGCTATCGCTAAAGAGTATCACTTGACGCTCCGCCCCAGCAGCGACAGCGCTTTTGCCCGCCAAGAAGCCATCTACCTGTTTGACGTGGATGCCAACCACCTGGGATCCACGCGGCGGCTGGTTAAGCGGCTCACCGACGAAGCCTTGATCGAGTATGCTCACCCCAACTATCAATTCCAGGCGGCTTTCGTGCCCAACGACCGCCTCTATCCCCAGCAATGGAACCTCAGGGCCATCCGCATGCCGGAAGCCTGGGACATCTCCCAAGGGGAAGGGGTGACGGTAGCCGTGGTGGACACAGGAGTAACCCGAGTTCCCGACCTGGCCCAAACCCAATTTGTGAAGGGCTACGACTTTGTGGATGACGATGAGGATCCGGAAGACCTCAACGGCCACGGCACCCATGTGGCGGGAACCATCGCCCAATCCACCAACAATGTCTTGGGTGTAGCCGGCATTGCCTTCAAGGCCAAGATCATGCCGGTGCGGGTGTTGGATGCCAACGGCTTCGGATCCCTGTCGGATGTGGTGGAAGGGATCCGCTATGCTGCCGACCACGGGGCTACGATCATCAACCTCAGCCTGGGTAGCCGCGCTTCTGCCCAACTGATGGAGGAGGCGGTGGCCTATGCCCACAGTAAGGGGGTGACGGTGATCGCAGCCGCTGGCAACGAAAACTCCAACCAGGTGAGCTACCCGGCCCGTTACCCGCATGTGATCGCTGTCTCGGCCACGGGGCCCAACGGGGAGAAAGCCCCCTACTCCAACTATGGGGTGGGGGTGGACATCTCTGCTCCCGGCGGAGCCAAAACGCCTGATCACCCCGAGTACGGCATTCTGCAGCAAACCATCAATCGTCGTAACCCCAACGAGCCGGTCTTTGCCTACTTCCAAGGCACCAGCATGGCCACTCCCCACGTAGCCGGTGTGGCAGCTCTGATCCAGGCTCAGGGCATCAAAGACCCGGACAAGGTGGAGGAAGTGCTGAAAATGTCGGCTACCCCAGTGCCCGGCGACAAACAGAACTTCTACGGGGCTGGTCGTTTGGATGCAGCCAAGGCGCTGGCCAGGGCCACAGGGCAACAGGAGGAAAACCCCTTGGTGCTCTGGTTGAAGGACTTCCTGCAGTACCTGAACAACAATGGCTACCTCAACCCACGCTTCTGGTTCGATGGTGGCCCGATTGCTCTGGTGCCGAAGCTGCTGATGGTGGTGGGCGGCTACATTATCCTGGTGCTGATCCGCTGGTGGCTGGCTCCCAAGCGGCTGCTGCAGACGGTGCCTTTGCTGGCTGGGATGCTTTTGGGCAGTGCCGGTCTTTTCCCCTTGCAGGGGTTGGCGATTGTCGGTGGCCCCCGTTGGCCCTTCCAATTGGCGGGTAGCTCCCTGCCGGAGTTGGGCACCGCCTTTGCCCAGACCAATGCCTTGAACCCCCTATTTGCCAGCGTGTTGATCCCAGGCCTGTTGATGTTGCTGCTCCTGGGCCATCGGCGCTGGCGCTGGGCGGTGATCGGCCTGTGCATCGGCATGGCCTCGCATCTGCTCTTGTCCGGATCCCTGTTCTATGAGGGGGTGCTATGGCTTGGATCCTCTGCTTGGTTGGGTCGCTCCTTCTTGCTCTTCAATGGCTTGCTCTGCCTGGGCCTGGCCTACTTGGGAGCGCAAGCGGCTACGGAATCTCAATCCACGGCAACTGGGCTGGCGCTGAGGCAGTGATGCAAGAGTACAGCGGTACCATCCAGTTCCTGGATATCGAAGGGGGAGTGTGGGTGCTGACGCTGCCTTCCGGCGAGCACTATGCCCTTTTCCGTGCCCCCAAAGAGCTCTTGCAAGAGGGACTAGAGGTCACCATCCAGGGACAGATCAGAGAAGACATGGTGACGGTGGCTCAGGTAGGGCCGGTTTTAGAAGTCAAGAGCTTCCAGCGGCAGCCCTAGCTTGGCTTGCGGCTCCGGCCATACCAATCGGGGATCCCCAAGCGGGGATCCCTGCTTTTCGATGTCAGAATGCTTTTACAGTCGCTTCAAACAAGATTGAGACACCTCGCTGCCGACCCTCACCCCTAGCTTCTCTCTCAGGAGAGAAGGAAAGTTAGGAAGCAATGCAACGAAAATATTTCATTTCCGTTTAAAAAGAATCTCGTTTCCACGGCTGAGCATTCACGAAGCTCAAAAAACGTAGGTAGGCAGCTGTATCCCGTGACCGCTTAATACTTACATAGTCATAAGTCTGTAGCCTGAACAACTGGGAAACCATCATCGCTGTTTTAGAGGGGAAACCTACTGGCGAAAGCGGGACGGGATCCTTTGCGGCAAGGGCTGTTGTGGAACCAGTAACAAGAATCCTCACCCTACCGCTACGGGGAAGCAAGCCAGTAGAGCAGGGAACATGTCAAAGCAGGTTGCTCAGGCGGCTGTGAAAGACCGAGTAGATCTCTGCGTAAGACTTCACCCACTCTGGATCTGGTTGAACATAGCGTTCTACCTGTACCAATCGATCGGCAGCCTGTTGGACAGAGCAGCACCAATAGGCAGAAGCGGCCAAGATGGCTGCCCCCACAGCCGGCTCCGGGTGTTTCACCACAGCCAAGGGACGAGCAAGGATGCTGGCGCGTAGGCGCAACCAGAGAGGGCTTTTGCTGCCTCCACCGGTGGTGAAAATCGGGCTCTGCTCTGGCACTGGGATCCCTTGAGCGGCCAACGTTTCCAGCCCCAGCCGCTCCACCATCGCTACCCCCTCCAACAAAGCAGCGTAAAAACGGGGGGATCCCTCTTCTGCCTCCGGCAAGAACCCGGCAAACTGGGGATCGACAATGGGAAAACGCTCTCCCGGCTGACAAAGGGGATAGCTGACCAGCCCGGTGGGCAGATAAGCCTGAGCTTGCTGATCCAGCATTTGCAGGTTGCCGTCGGGGAAGTAATGAGGCAAAACTCCGCCTCCACAAAAAGAGGCGGCCCCCGGCCACCAAACCATTCGTTCGCGACAGCGGTGCGGAGCACTGTCCGGGTGCAAATGGGAATAGATGCTTGGGGTTTGTATGGGATCCGGACTGTTGGCCTTAAAAATAAGGGTTGTGCCCAAGCTGGTGGAAACCTGCCCCAAGCGAATAGCCCCTGCCGCCAGTTGCCCGGCACAGCCATCGGTGATCCCTGCCGCGATCAGCACTTCCGGCCCCAACCCCCAGTCTGCTCGCACCGTTCCTAAAACCGTTCCCGGCGGTACCACCTCGGGGAAATGCTTGGGGTTTAGGCCCTGCCGCGCCAACCACTCCTGAGGCCAGGTGTAGGCCTCCAGGTCGAAACCGCTCTTGAGGGCATGGGTGTGATCGGTCACCTGCCTGCGCCCCCCCAGTTGGCTCAGCAAAAAGTCCGCCGGATGGGCCAAGTAGCTGTCTCGATACTGATCAGGATAGGCTTCCGCCCACCACAGCCAACGGCTGAGACCCCAACTGGCAGGGATCCCCAATTGCTTGGCCTGAGCCTGGCCCCGTGGGTCAGAATACAGCCACGCCTGTTCCAACGGCATGCCTCGACCATCCACCGGCAGAATGGTGCCGGAAGTGCTGCAAGCACTCAGAGCTGCAATGGAATACTGCTCCCCCAGTTGCGCGGTCAGTTGTCCCAAAAGGGCTTTCAGGGTTCGCAACCAGCGGCCCGGATTGGTCTCTGGGGGATCCCACTGGCGCTCGCTTTTGGCCACCACCTCCCCCTGCTCTGAGAGGGCCACCACCCGCATCCCAGAAGTGCCCAGATCGATCCCAAGAAACACAGGGGGCATAGGGGTACTCATCTCATCATCAGCTCATCATTAGGAAGGAAAATGCCTTGTCATGATGGAGTGCCCAAGGCCCAAGAATGCTCTCTGTATAGATGGGGTGGCCAAGTGGCTCAAACTGGCCTAAAGGATGGGAAAGGACTCCGGCCCGCTGTCGCGATCACAATTTCAAAACTCCTGGCTGCTCCGAGCCAACGCTTCTTGGATATCCAGATCCAGCCCTTTCACCGATTCCAGCACCGAGCGGGTGATCAGTTTACCCTCCTGCACCAAAATGGCGCCGGTTACAGGGTGCAAAAGCGGCTGTTCGGCCCGCCGACCGATCAACGCCTCGATATCCTGAAAAGCATGGATGTACATCCCGGCAGGCAATTCCACCACCACCCCTTCCCCCAGCACGCGCGCTTGGCAGGCCAGGCGGGAGTTGGGCTTGCAGGTGGTGATCGCCTCCAGGGTGCGCTGCTCCCGCTTGCTCACCGGAGACAAAGACTCCATCCCTTCCTTAACGTACACATGGCAGGTGGCACAGAGGCCGCGCCCGCCGCACTCTTTCAACACATTCAGCTCTTCCTGCAACAGTACCGAGAGCAAATTGCTGTTGGTGGCGATTTCAGACACTTGGGCAATGGGATCCAACCGCACACGCTTGACCATAGTCCGCACTTTTTGGGCTACTGGATGCTAAAAAAGCTAGCATCTTTCACCAATGCAGATTGCCGGAACAGGGCAGTTCTACCTAAGCATGCAGGAAAATCCCCCATGCGCCATTCAGGTCTCGGTGCATACGAATGCCCTCTGAGCCTTCTCGGCACTCCAACTATAGGTCTTGCTGGTGTAGGCTTCAGAAACTTGACCAAAAGGCGCGGCAAGCCCTGTCCTTCAGGGCGGGGAAGGATAGCGCCGACCGTAGCCGACGCCCTTTAAAAACGCAGTGTCGGCCATGTGAATATCGTTGTCATCACGCATAGG
>NZ_JBSSAG010000021.1:0-52576 GCF_054058395.1 Thermostichus sp. OS-CIW-26
CACTGTCCGCCCTTGGGAGTCGGTGATGCGGCCATCGTCCAGCACCTGCAGCAGGATGTTGAAGACATCCGGGTGGGCTTTTTCCACCTCGTCAAACAGCACCACCGAGTAGGGGCGTCGCCGCACCGCCTCGGAGAGCTGCCCGCCTTCTTCGTAGCCCACGTAGCCTGGAGGAGCTCCGATTAGACGAGAGACCGAGTGCTTCTCCATGTACTCGGACATGTCGATGCGCACCATCGCCTCGGAAGTGTCGAAGAGGAACTCCGCCAAGGCACGGGCCAGCTCGGTTTTCCCCACGCCAGTGGGCCCCATGAACAGGAAAGAGCCGATGGGGCGATTGGGATCCTTCATGCCGGCCCGGGCGCGCCGAATGGCTGCCGCTACGGCGGCTACCGCCTCGTCTTGGCCCACCACCCGCTGGTGCAAATGGGCTTCCAGGCGCAGCAGCTTCTGCTTTTCCGACTCCATCAGGCTGGTGACTGGGATCCCGGTCCAGCGGGAGACGATCTCAGCGATATCTTCAGGAGTCACTTGCTCCCGCAGCAGCGGCTCGCCGTTGGTCTGCAGCTTGGCCAGGTGAGCCTCCTGCTCTTGGATTTGCCGCTCCAATTCCATCAGCTTGCCGTACTTGAGCTCGGCAGCGCGGTTGAGGTCATATTTTTGTTCAGCCTGTTCGATTTGAAGCTTGACGGCGTCCCGCTCGGCTTTAAGGCTTTGCAGGCGTTCGATAGCCTCTTTTTCAAATTGCCAGCGAGCATTCAACTCCCGTTGTCGCTCCGTCAGGTTGGCCAGCTCCTGCTCAATTTTGCTGAGGCGATCTCTAGAGGCAGCATCATCTTCTTTTTTCAGGGAGAGCTCCTCCATCTGCAGTTGCATGATGCGCCGGTCGATCTCGTCTAGCTCGACGGGCTTGGAGGTAATCTCCATCTTCAGCTTGGCCGCCGCCTCGTCCACCAGGTCGATGGCTTTGTCGGGCAGGAAGCGCTCGGAGATGTAGCGGTTGGAGAGCACCGCTGCCGCCACCAAGGCGGAGTCGCTGATTTTGACCCCATGGTGCAGCTCGTAGCGCTCTTTGAGGCCGCGCAGGATGGAGATGGTATCTTCCACCGAAGGCTGATCCACGTACACCGGCTGAAAGCGGCGTTCTAGGGCCGCATCTTTTTCGATGTGCTTGCGGTATTCATCCAGGGTGGTGGCGCCGATGCAGCGCAACTCGCCCCGCGCCAGCATGGGTTTGAGCAAGTTGCCGGCATCCATGGCCCCTTCGCCGGCCCCGGCGCCGACAACGGTGTGCAACTCGTCGATGAAGAGGATGATCTGGCCTTCGGATTCAGTGACCTCTTTGAGCACAGCTTTGAGGCGGTCTTCAAATTCCCCGCGGTACTTGGCCCCGGCAATGAGAGCGCCCATGTCCAGAGCAATGACTCGCCGGTTTTTCAGAGACTCCGGCACATCTCCCCGGTTGATGCGCTGGGCTAGGCCCTCCACAATGGCTGTTTTCCCCACGCCGGGTTCGCCGATGAGGACGGGGTTGTTTTTGGTGCGGCGGGAGAGCACCTGAATGACGCGGCGGATCTCGTCATCTCGCCCGATCACCGGGTCCAGCTTCCCTTCGCGGGCCGCCTGGGTGAGATCGCGGCCATAGCGCTCCAGGGCTTCGTAGCGGGATTCGGGGTTTTTGTCGGTGACCCGCTGTTTGCCTCGCACCTCTTTGATGACCGGTTTGAGGCGCTCTACCGTCAGGCCCAGGGGTGCCAAGACCCGCTTGCCCACCCGCTCATCTTGCAGGGATCCCAAAAACAAGTGCTCCACCGAGATGAAATCATCGCCGTACTCTTTGCGAAACTCCTCGGCCCGATCCAGGGTGGTTTCCAGGCCGCGACCCAAGTAGAGCTGATCCACCCGCGCCAACTTGGGCTGCTGGTTGATGAAGCTTTCCACTTTATCCCGCACCAGCCTCGGATCGATACCTGCCCGTTGCAGGAGGGTTTGGGTGAGCCCCCCCTCTTGATCCAGAAGGGAGATCAGCAAATGCTCGGTTTCCAACTGTTGCTGCTGGTGCCGCCGGGCCACATCTTGGGATTGGACAATGGCGCTCCAAGCTTTTTCGGTAAATTGGTTGGGATTGGTGGGCTGCATAGGAGTTCGGCAGAGCTTTGCTACTCAGTATAGGAAGGCAATACAGACACAGGGAGCACCCTGGACTCTTTCGGGGCAGTAGAGCTGGGTGCCGGAAGCTCCGGTAGGATCTTCCTGATCTAGGTATCGCCTATTTTGCCAGAGCCAGAGTTCGCAACAACCGTCCTCTCCAGCTGCGATCCATGGAGGGATCCCCGCCTTATTCTTCTTCTTCGTAGGGACGGCCTTCCCCGATTACCGCCAGGTCAATTTGTTGGCGGTAGTAATCCACGTTCTTAATCTGCACCTCCACCCGATCCCCCAGGCGAAACTGGCGCCGACTCTTGCGTCCCACCAGCGCCTGCTGACGGCTGCGGTACTCGTACCAATCGTTTTTCAGGGTGCTGACCCGCACCAAGCCTTCCGCCAAGATGGGATCCACCTGGACAAAAAAGCCGTAGTTCTGGACACCGATGATTAGGCCGGGGAACACCTCTCCCAGGTGCTTTTGCATGAACTCAGAGCGCTTCAGGCCCATCAGCTCCCGTTCCGCCTGCTGCCGGATCCGGTACCCCTCCTGAATTTTGGGCAGTTGCGCCTGGAGAAACGCCTGCCATTCCTCCTGCACCTTTGGCGGCAACACTTGCCAGTCGATTTGGCCGTAGCCGCTGGGGCCGTGCAGATCCACCACAGTTTTGGAGCGAGGGCTGCGGCGATCGCGTCCTTTGCTCAGGGCCAGGTGCAGAGCACGCAAATTGAGCAAGTCGGCATAGCGGCGCAAGGGGGCCGTAAAGGTGGCGTAGGGTTCTTTGAGGCCCAACCCAAAATGGCCCAGGTGTTCTTCCAGAGGCTGGAGACGATACTCGACCGGGGGCAAGGTGGCCAGCATCTGCGCCACCAAGGCCGGGCTCGCGCCAGAGGCCAACACATCGGGAGCGGTGATGCGGGCACAAATCCGCTGCCAGTCCGCCAGAGTTACGACAGCGGGATCTTGCAAATTCAGATCCAGCTTCATGGCATTGGCCAGGCGCAAAAAGCTCTGCAGGGCCTCGGCGGCAGGGGCAGGCTGCACGCGGGCCAAAGAAGGGATCCCCAACTGGCGCAAATGGTGGCCCAGGATTTGGTTGGCCAGCAGGAGAATTTCCGTCATCAGGGCATGGGCGCCGAGGCGATCGCTGATCAAGAGGGGGCCGTAGCCGCTTTCGTCCGCAGAGTGGGGAGTGAGCAAATCCAACAGGGGCAGGTCAAATCCCCCCGCCTGGTGACGTTTGGCCCGTAGGATCTGGCTAAGGCGCAGCAGGTTTTGCAGCAGGGCCATCAACTCCGGCACTTCTTCGTCGGGGCCCAAGTCGGCGGTGGTGGCCAAAAGAGCCTGCACCTGACCATAGGACAGGTGAGCCCGCGATTGCACCAGGCTGGGGTAAATCTCGAAGTTTTGTACCACCCCTTCTGGGTCGAGGGTCACTAGCAGTGAATAGGCCAAGCGCTCCTGCTGTGGCAACAGAGCCAGGCGGTTGTGCACCTCCGGCGGAAAGAGAGGCAGCACCATCGTATCGAGGTAGACGGTGGCCGTCCGCTGCTGAGCCTCTTGCTCCAAGGGGTGGTCGGGATCCAGCCAGTGGGCTACGTCGGCAATGTGGATCCCCAGCAGCCAGTGGTCATTCTCTTGCCGCTGCAAGGAAACAGCCACGTTGGGTTCCAAGCCGTGGGGATGCTGCAGATCCAAAGGCTCCAAAGTGATGCAAAACCAATCGCGCAGATCGCGGCGGCCCTTTTGGTCAGAGCGGCTGAGCTTTTTGGGCAGAGCTGCTGCTGCCTCCAACACTGGAGCGGGAAACTCCTGCGGTAGGTCGTACTTGCAACAGACCAAATCTGCATCGATGGAGGCCTCTGGGCCGTCGCCCAAAATTTTGCGAATGGTTCCGGTTGGGGGCAGATCCCCCAGCGGGTAGCGATTCACCTCCACATAGGCCACCCGACCTTCCGCCAGCTCGACAGGGGATCCCTCCGTCAGGGCCAGCTCGAACAGCAGCCGGTCGTCCAAGGGCACCACCCGAAAACCCTGTTCCGTCTGTTTGAGGCGACCCACCAGGGCAGAATTGGCCCGCTCCACAACGGCCACCACCTCTCCCTCAGGGCTGCGGCGACGGTTGCCATCTTTGGTGACCCGCGCCAACACCTGATCCCCATTCCAGGCGCCGCTGAGGTTGCTGCCGTGGATGTACACATCCTCCACCCCCGGCTCGTCCCGAATGGCGAAGCAAAAGCCTTTGCTGGAACAGCGCAAACGCCCCACCACCAAAGATTCGTCCGGCTTGCGCCGATAGCGAGGGGGATCCCCTAGTCGTTCCAGAAACCCGGCCCGCACCAGGCCATCTAGGGCAATCTCGAGCATTTCCGGCGCTTCTGGGTCGGGGGACTGCAAGAGGGCAAGAAGAGTATCTTTGTCGGTCAATTGATCGGGAGGCTGAGAGAGAAAATGCTGAAAAATTCGAGAGAAGTCCATTTTGGGTATTGGCAAAAGAGGAGAGAAGAAGAGGGGTTAAGACATCACAAGACCCAACCCATTGGCATTAGTCACGCTGGCCGGTGACAATGAAGGCAACCCGCTGGCCGATGTTGGTGCTGTGGTCGGCCAGACGCTCCAGGTAACGGATCGCCAGCAACATCAATAGAATAGGCTCGACCGATCCGCGAATGTCAGACTGCTGCGCCAACGTATTGTAAAGGCTAGTGTAATCTTCATCAACGGCGTCGTCTTCCCGCTTCAGTTGTCGGCCCAGGTCGGCGTCCAATTCCGTCAGGGCCACCAGGCTGTGGCTGAGCATTTTCTGGCAGCGCTGCATCATCACGCGAATGCGGCCCAGCTCCGGCGGCGGCGGGTACATGACCAAGCGCAGGGCCACTTCGGCCAAATCTTTGGCGTAGTCGCCAATCCGCTCCAGATCGCGTACCAGTTGCATCAGGGTACTGATCCAGCGCAGATCCCGCGCCACCGGGGAGCGCAAGGCAATCAAATTAATACAGTCTTTCTCGATTTGACGATAAAAACGGTCAATTTGCTTGTCTTGGGCGATTATCTGTTCGGCGGCGGCCAAGTTCTGTTCAAACAGGGCCTGCTGGGCCAAGACCACCGATTTTTCCACTAATGCCCCCATACGCAGCACGTCCTGCTGAATCCGCTTAATCTGAAGTTGCAGCTCAGCTTGCCCCATGGCTTTCTCCCATGGATGTGGGCAGGGGGGGGAAGGGTTGCAGTTGTTTTGGATCACCAGAGCCAGCTGATCTCAATCATGGCAAACTTCGCCTGGAATAGGGGCAGGGAAGATGGCCAACTTAGGCGAAGATGAGAACAGCGGTTGCCCTCTGAGGGGGATTCGTCTGTCTGGAGTTCTCGGGTTGCTTTGTCATTGAGACGGTCTCATGGCTCTCCCCCCTATCGTTGTGTTGGACGATGATCCCACCGGATCCCAAACCGTTCACAGTTGCCTGCTCCTCACCCGCTGGGATCCGCAGACTTTGAAGCTGGGGTTGCAGGATCGTTCGCCGATTCGCTTCATCCTCACCAATACTCGGGCTTTGCCCCCGGCGAAGGCAGCGGAGGTGACGCGGTCGGTATGTGGGGCGTTGAAGGAGGTGATGGCGGAGCTGGGATGTGAGCAGGCTATTTTCGTCAGCCGCTCCGACTCGACTTTGCGGGGGCATTACCCCCTGGAAACGGATGTGATGGCAGCAGAGCTGGGGCCTTTTGATGCCCATTTTCTGGTGCCGGCCTTTTTTGAGGGAGGGCGCATCACGCGGCAGAGCACCCATTACCTGCGGGTGGAGGGCCGCTGGATCCCGGTGCATGAGACGGAGTTTGCTCGGGATGCGGTGTTTGCCTACCACCACAGCTATTTACCCGCTTATGTACAGGAGAAAACCCAGGGGCGGATCCGGGCTGAGCAGGTGGAGCGATTGACCCTAGAGCAGATTCGCGCCGGCTGTCTGGAGCGGCTTTTGAGTCTGGAGGGGAATGTCTGCTGTGTGGTGGATGGAGAAACCCAGGCGGATCTGGATCGCTTTGCCCAGGATGTTTGGGCGGCTATAGAGCAGGGGAAGCGCTTTTTGTTCCGCAGCGCCGCCAGCCTCCTGACGGCTTTGGCCCAGTTGCCGCCACAGCCCGTTCCCCCGGAACAGATGGGGCAGTTTGTTCGCTCCTCTCAACCAGGGGTGGTGATTGTGGGATCCCATGTGCAAAAGTCCAGCCAGCAGTTGGCCCGCCTTCTGCAGGAGCCTGAAACCCAAGGCATCGAGGTGGAGGTGAGGCGACTATTGGATCCCGACGCGGAGCTGCTGCCAGGGATCCTGGCCCAAGTTCACAGCGCCTACGAGAAGGGTCTGACGCCGGTGGTCTACACCAGCCGGGAGGAACTGACTTTTGAAAAGGGCTCCGTGGAAAGGCGCCTGGCTTTTGGGCAGAAGGTTTCGCGGTTGTTGATGGGCGTGGTGCAGGGGTTGCCGCCGGGAATTGGCTATCTCATCAGCAAGGGCGGCATCACCTCCAACGACACCCTCAGCGTTGGCCTCAACTTGCCGGCGGTGCGTCTGCTGGGGCAAGTCTACCCTGGGATCTCGATGGTGATCACCCCGTCCGATCATCCCCGCTTTCCCAACCTGCCGGTGGTGTTGTTTCCGGGCAATGTCGGCGAGGTGGATACGCTGGTTTTGATTCATCGTCGCCTCAAAAGTCGGGGCTTGGTCTAGAGTGAAGTTCCTCCTGCCGATGGCTGAATTCGTCCCCCCGCCAGAAGCCCTGCCCACCTTGGATCGCTGGTGGGGATCCCTGCGGCAGAGGCGGAGGGAGTTACCGCCGACAGTCGTGCAGCAGGCTTCCCAGAGCTTGGGCAGCTGGGAGGTGGATGTTGTCATTGCCGGTGGCACCCTGGGGATCTTCTTGGCAGCGGCTTTGGCCAAGCGGGGCTGGCGGGTGATCCTGCTGGAGCGCGGGATCCTGCGGGGGCGGGAGCAGGAGTGGAACACCTCACGCCAGGAGCTGCAGGTGTTGTTAGAGCTGGAGCTGCTTACCCCGCCCGAGTGGGAGGCAGTCCAGGTTACCCACTACCCGAGGGGGCGGATTGGCTTTGGGGAGGGCCCCCACTGGTGGGTGGAGGGAGTGCTGAATGTGGGCGTGGATCCAGTCAGCCTCCTGGAGTTCCTCAAGCAGCATTTCCTGGCCTGGGGGGGCCAAGTGTGGGAGCAGACTGCCTTTCAAAGTGCCACCGTTCACCCCGATGGGATCTGCCTCCAGACCACCAAGGGACAGATCCGTGCTCAACTGCTGGTGGATGCCATGGGGCACCGCTCGCCCATCGCGGCCCAGGCTCGCCAAGGGCAGCCGCCAGATAGCGTCTGTCTGGTGGTGGGATCCTGTGCCCAAGGGCTGCCAGACCAACCCAGCGGGGATCTCTTCTACAGCTTTACCCCGGCCCAGAATGGCTACCAGCCCTTTTGGGAAGCCTTCCCCGCCCGCGATGGGCGCACCACCTATCTTTTTACCTACTGCGACCGGGATCCCCGGCGGCCTAGTCTAGAGCAGCTCTGGCGGGATTACTGCCGGCTGCTGCCAGCCTACCAGGGGGTGGAGCTGGCCCAGATCCGCTGGGTGCGCAAGCTATGTGGCGTTTTCCCCGCCTACCGCCGCAGTCCGCTGCAACTGCCCTGGGATCGCCTATTGGCGGTGGGGGATAGCAGTGGCAGCCAGTCCCCTCTAAGCTTTGGCGGCTTTGGCGCCATGTTGCGCCACCTGGATCGCCTACAGCAGGGGATCCACGAGGCCCTGGCGCAACGGCAGTTGAACCAGGCAGCCCTGGCCCTGCTGCAACCCTACCAGCCCAACTTGGCCGTGACCTGGCTATTTCAGAAGGCCATGATTCCCCCTCTGCAGAACAAAAGTTGGGATCCCAATAGCATTAACCGCCTGTTGAGCAGGGTGTTTGCGGCCATGGTTGCCGCTGGCCCCCAGGTGGTGCAGCCCTTTTTGCAGGATGTGGTGCAGTTTGGCGGCTTGGCCCAGGCCCTGTGGGGGGTGACGCGTCGGGATCCCAGCTTGGTAGCCAGACTTTTGCCTCGGTTGGGGTTGCCGGAGCTGGTGGCATGGGCGGGCCACTTTGGCGCCCTTGGCCTCTACGAGCTGCTGCAAAGGCTAACAGATCGCCCGGAGCCGGAAACCAACCCCCAGGACTACTTCTGGAAGCGGCGCCGCGAGGCTTGGCGCTACGGCTGCGGTCAAGATTACAAGTTATTTCCATAGTGATTCTGTAGATATTCTATCTGAAAATAGGGGCTTTGAACGAGCTTGAGACGTTCCCCTGACAATCTGCACCGCCGAGGCCCTAACTCGCAGTTTTTATCTCATTAGGAAGAGGAAAGTTGAGAGCCAAGGAGCGGTTGCACTACTGTAATTCAACATAGCTGCAATCAAGACACTCAAGAGATATCGAAACATTGTCAATGTGATCAAGCTCACCATTACGTTTCATGACGTTTGATATCCATAGTGGAAGAGTTGGGAATTCTTTATCCATCCACTCGTCAGTGTAGGAGTTAGCCATGGTTATTCTCGACTACAGCGATACAGACAGTGGCTTCTGGGCTTCGACTCCTCAGGGTTTGGTGGAGGTGATCAAGTTTCAGAATCACTTCTACGCCCGTCGGCAAGTGTACAAACGCGCCCAAGACGCGATATCTGCCTGTCGCGCCGACATTGAAAGGGGATTTCTTGGCATTGTGGTGCAGTTTGAGAATCACGCGGAAGTGTGGGCTCAACTGTCGCCGGGCGTACCCGTGCAGTCCCAACCAGAGGCTGCTCCTACGGGCAACCCTGCCAAGCCCAAGCTGACCTATCGCGGCCAACCGGTGAGCAAACCTTCCCGAAATCCCAGCCTCGCCCGCAGGCCCTTGCCTGACTCCCTCTATTTCCGCGGCGCGAAGATCGGCTAGACCGTTTCCGTTTGCCAGGTCTGGAGCGGTCGAGATTTCCCTTCTGGCCGCAGCCATCTGCGTTAGCGGTGCAAAGCACCATAGAGGCCCACCCCATAGCCCAGTACCTCAACCGGATCCCCTTGGCTTTCTGCCGGCAGTTGGGATCCCTTTCCCAACCACTGGGCCTCGTGGCTATCCAAAAGCTTCTCCCAGGTGCCGCCGGGCCAATGGGCATAGGTGACCGCCTGATTGGGGCTGAAGTTGAAAAGGGCAAGCAAAGCCTGGGATCCCTGGCGGCGGTGCAGAGCTAGGCCAGAGTTGGAAAAGAGCTCCACTTCCACTCCATCCCGCTCCAAGTGCTGGAGAGCCGGTTGGGTTTTGCGCAGCTGGATCAGGGCCTGGTACCACTTCCAGAGAACCTGGTGGTGACCGGCCTTTTTCAAGTCCCAATTGAGCTTGGAGCGCAGGAAAGTCTCTTCAGCTTGGGGATCCGGCGGCTCTCCCTGCCAGGCAAAGGCGCTGAACTCGCGGCGGCGTCCCTGTCGTACCGCTTCCACCAAATCGGGATCCCCGTGGCTGACAAAATACAGAAAGGGGGCCACCTCCCCGTATTCTTCCCCCATAAACAGCAGCGGCAGCATGGGGGCCAACAGCAGGGTAGCGGCAGCCAACTTGAGGCCCTCGAAAGAGGTGAGCTGGCTGAGGCGCTCTCCCAACATGCGGTTGCCCACCTGGTCGTGGTTTTGAATGCAGACAACAAATTGGGATCCCGGTCGCCCAACAGCGGAGTTGCCGTGACGCCTGGCGCGGTAGCAGGAGTACTGGCCAGAATAAACGTAGCTCTCCCGGTAAGCCTTGGCCAGGTGCTCCAATTCGCCAAAGTCCTGGTAGTAGCCTGTCTTTTCCCCGGTAAGCAGGGTGTGAAGTGAGTGGTGGAAGTCATCGCACCACTGGGCATCTAGCCCGTAGCCCCCTTGCTCTCGGGGGGTGATGAGGCGGACATCGTTGAGGTCGCTTTCGGCAATGAGAACCCTGGGCCGGCCAGTGCGAGCTTCTAGGGCATCCACCTGCTCTGCCAATTCCTGCAAGAAGGGGTAGGCGCTGAAGTCGTAGATGGCATGCACCGCGTCCAGCCGCAGCCCATCGAGATGAAACTCCTCCAGCCAGTACTCGGCATTTTGCAGGAAAAATTCCCGTACCCCATCGGAATGGCAGTCGTCGAAGTTGAGGGCATCCCCCCAAGGGGTGTGGTACTTGTCGGTGAAGTAGGGGCCAAAATCCCGCAGGTAGTTCCCCTCCGGCCCCAGGTGGTTGTAGACCACATCCAAGATGACGGCCAAACCCAGTTGGTGGCAGGCATTGACTAGGGCTTTGAAGCCTGCCGCTCCTCCATAGCTGGTCTGCACCGCGTAGGGATAAACACCGTCGTAGCCCCAGTTGCGCTCTCCTGGAAACTGGGCCACCGGCATCAGCTCCAGCACATTCACCCCCAACTCCACCAACTCCGGCAGGCGAGGGATCAGAGCAGCAAAGGTGCCCTCGAGGGTAAAGGTGCCTACATGCAGCTCGTAGAGGATCCACTGAGACAGGGGGATCCCCTTCCACCCTTGATCCTGCCAGTCGAAGCGGGGATCCACCACCCGCGAAGGGCCGTGGACGCCGTAGGGCTGGCAGCGGGAAGCGGGATCCGGCCGCTCCACTACCCCTGCTGAGGTGTGCAGGCGGTAGAGGTAGTCCACTGGCCCAGGTGGGATCCCGTCCACCTCCCCCTGCCAATAGCCCTGCTCATCCCGCACTAGAGTAAAGCAACGTTGGACAGGGCTGAGCAGCTTCAGCTCCACCTGCTCAACCAAGGGCGCCCACACCGAGAAGTGATAGCAGCCTGAGCCCAGGGGATAGGCGCCCATCCGCCCGGCCTGGAAGAAAGGAGAAGCCTGCAACACAGAATCTATCCCGCAACTCGGCTTCCACTATAGCGAGCATGCCTGGCAAAAGCCGGAGAGTGGGTTTTTGGCTTCTCCTCTGCCATAGTGGAATGGGTCTGATACATTTACGCTGAACACTGCTGAACATCACTGTTCAACTATGCAGCGATAGCATTCTGTTTGTTTCCATTCGCGTTAGCGGGACGGAGTCCAAACAGAATGGCGGTATCCCGCAAAGCTTTGAGTAGAATACCCAAAGCGCAGTTTCCATGTCGTCTTACTACCAATTTTCTGCTTTGCTTTGGCTACCATGTTGGCAGACTCGAAAGTAAACAGAAAGATCAACTGGTAGTAATCCGTACTGAACATATTATACATTATTTTCAGTATAGTTGAGCTTATTATTGACTAGAGTCATGCTCTAGCGCTTAGGTCTCATGCTCAACTACCCGCCCAGCTATCCCGATCCCACTGTTGTGGACATCTACCACGGGCAGCCGGTGCCGGATCCCTACCGCTGGCTGGAGGATCTGGATTCGGAGCAGACGCGGGCCTGGATTGAGGCGCAAAACCACCTTACCTTTAACTACTTGCAGCAGATCCCAGCCCGGCAGCGGATCCGAGAACGCCTGACCCAGCTCTGGAACTATGAAAAATACAGCCAGCCCTTCAAAGAAGGGGGCCGCTACTTCTACTTCAAAAACGACGGCCTGCAAAACCAGAGCGTTCTCTACACCCAAGAAAGTCTAGAGGGCCAGGCGCGGGTTTTGCTGGATCCCAACACCTTCTCGGAAGACGGCACGGTGGCTCTATCGGGCATTGCCATCAGCCGTGATGGGCGGTATCTGGCCTATGGTCTCTCCCGCTCCGGCTCCGACTGGCAAGAATGGAAGGTGCGGGACATCGAAACCGGCGAGGATTTGCCGGATCACCTGCGCTGGATTAAGTTCTCGGGAGTAAGCTGGACGCTGGACGGGCAAGGATTTTTCTACAGCCGCTACGACGAACCGGCCCCCGGCAGCGAATACGAAAGCGCCAACTACTTCCAGAAGCTCTACTACCACCGCCTGGGCACCCCCCAGTCAGAAGATGTCTTGGTCTATCACCGCCCCGACCAAAAAGAGTGGGGCTTTGCCGGCGGGGTTACTGAAGATGGGAATTACCTCATCATCTCCGTCTGGCGGGGCACGGATCCCAAAAACCTCATCTTCTACAAAGACTTGCGGGATCCCCAGTCTCCTGTAGTAGAGCTCATCCGCGAGTTTGAGGCCGAATACAGCTTCGTGGGCAACGACGGATCCCGCTTTTGGCTGTTGACGGACTGCCAAGCTCCTCGGCGGCGACTGGTGGCGATTGACTTGGAGCAGCCCGACCAGGTGCAGGAGGTGATCCCCGAGGCGGAGGAGACCCTGCAGGGGGTTAGCTTGATCAACAATCAGTTTGTGGCCTTCTACCTCAAAGACGCCCACACCCAGATCAAGACCTTTGCTTTAGACGGTAGCTACCTGGGGGAAATTCCGCTGCCCGGGCTGGGATCCGCCAGCGGCTTTGGCGGCAAGCGCTACGACACCGAGACCTTCTACACCTTCACCAGCTTCACCACCCCACCCACCATCTACCGCTACGATTTCACCAGCGGCACCAGCACCCTGTTCCGTCAGCCCCAGGTGGATTTCGATCCCCAGGCCTACGAGGTGCAGCAGGTGTTCTACACCAGCAAAGATGGCACCCGCATCCCCATGTTTCTTGTCCACCGCCGCGGCCTGGCTCGGACAGGGGATCACCCCACTCTGCTGTATGGCTACGGCGGCTTTGGCATCTCTCTTACCCCCAGCTTTTCAGTGGGTCTGGTGGCCTGGCTGGAAATGGGCGGTGTCTATGCCCAGCCAAGTTTGCGCGGCGGCGGCGAGTACGGAGAAGAGTGGCACCAGGCGGGCACCAAGCTCAACAAGCAAAAGGTGTTCGACGACTTTATTGCCGCTGCTGAGTGGCTGATAGCCCATGGCTACACCAACCCCGCCAAGTTGGCCATCTCTGGCGGCAGCAACGGCGGCCTCTTAGTGGGGGCCTGCCTGGTTCAGAGGCCGGAGCTGTTTGCAGCGGCCCTGCCGGCAGTGGGGGTGTTCGACATGCTGCGCTTTCATAAGTTCACCATCGGCTGGGCCTGGATCTCCGAGTACGGATCCCCGGAGAACCGGGAGGAATTCAAGGCCCTCTACGCCTATTCCCCTCTGCACAACCTCAAGCCCGGCACTGCCTATCCCGCCACCCTGATCACCACCGCAGATCACGACGACCGGGTGGTGCCCGCCCACAGCTTCAAGTTTGCCGCTGCCCTGCAGGCAGCCCAGGGGGGATCCCAGCCCATCCTCATCCGCATCGACACCAAGGCAGGGCACGGGGCCGGCAAGCCCACCAGCAAGCTGATTGAGGAAGCTGCCGACCGCTGGGCCTTTTTGGTGCAGGTGCTAGGGATCCCCTGGGACGGAACGGGAAGTTAGCGAGCTCTAGGACCCAGGCCCACCCGACCGGCATAAACTGCCGCTTCCCCCAGCTCGTCTTCGATGCGCAGCAGTTGGTTGTACTTGGCAATGCGCTCGCTGCGGCAGAGGGATCCGGTTTTGATCTGCCCGGCACGGGTGGCCACCGCCAAGTCGGCAATGGTGGTGTCTTCCGTCTCGCCAGAGCGGTGGCTGATGATGGTGCGAAAGCCGGCTTGAACTGCCAATTGGATGGCCGAGACGGTCTCCGTCAGGGTGCCGATTTGGTTGGGCTTGATCAAAATGGCGTTGGCGGCGGCGCTGTCGATACCCTTTTGCAGGCGGGTCAGGTTGGTTACAAACAGGTCATCTCCCACCAGCTGTACCCGGGATCCCAGTTGAGCGGTCATGGCTTGCCAACCGGCCCAGTCTTCTTCCGCTAGCCCATCTTCAATGGAAAGGATGGGATAGTTGGCCAGCAGTTGCTGGTAGTAAGCCACCATATCAGCCGCGCTGTGGGCTTTGCCCTCAAAGTGATATTGCCCATCCTGCAGCAGCTCGTTGGCGGCTACATCCAAGGCCAAGGCGATATCTGCTCCCGGTTTGTAGCCTGCCTGTTCAATAGCCGTCATCAGCAGATCCAAAGCCGCCGCATTGGAGTCGAGATCAGGAGCAAACCCCCCTTCATCCCCCACACCGGTGGACAGCCCCTTCTGCTGCAGCACTTGTTTTAGTACCGCAAACACCTCAGCCCCGTAGCGCAGCGCCTCGCGAAAGCTGGCCGCTCCAATGGGCACAAGCATAAATTCTTGAATATCGACGTTGTTGTCGGCGTGGGCGCCGCCGTTGAGCACGTTCATCAGCGGCACCGGCAGCAGGTTGGCAAAGGGCCCCCCCAGGTATTTGTAAAGAGGCAAGCCCACTGCTTCCGCAGCCGCTTTGGCTGTCGCCAGAGAAACTGCCAAAATGGCGTTGGCCCCCAGGCGGGACTTGTTGGGGGTGCCGTCCAGGTCGATCAGCAACTGGTCAATACGGGCTTGGTTGAGGGCATCTTCTCCCTGCAGCTCCGACTGGATGGGGCCAAGGATGTTTTCCACCGCCCTCAGCACACCCTTACCGCCGTAGCGTTTGGGATCCCCGTCCCGCAGCTCATGGGCCTCAAAGGTACCGGTCGAAGCGCCGCTGGGAACCTGCGCCAAGCCCGTCGCCCCATTGGCTAGACCCACCAGGGCTTCTAGGGTGGGACGCCCTCGCGAGTCGAGGATCTCATGGGCGGTAATCCACTCGATGGCCGTTTCCACAGTTACACCTCAGCAATTGGCTAGATAGCTCTGGCCAAAGCCAGATCCCCACATAGACTAGTGGATTCTTGCCCGGGATCCGGTCAGCTTCCAGAAAACTTTAAGTCTGTCCTTCGGGCACAGAGATTCTTCAAGGCTGCAGCAGTAGATTGAACATAGGCCGGCCAGAGCTTCAACCAGCCGTCGAGCGGGGTTTGCCTGGGCAAGGTGCTGCTCAGGAAGTGTTCTCCTCTTCCTTCTAGGCAAAGCGATGGCTCAGCCGCATCGGGTCGTGTACGGTGATCTTTTTCTTGTGAATGGAGATGTACTTCTTCTTGCGCAGCTCTCCCAACAGGCGGGTGATGGTGACGCGGGTTGAGCCAATGGCTTCGGCAATGGCCTGGTGAGACAGCTTGAGATCGATGGTGACCCCATCCGGGCCAGGCACTCCGAAATCGCGACAGAGGATCAACAAAAAGCTGATCAGACGGGATCCCATGTCGCGATGAGCCAGTGTCTCGATCATCATCTCCGTTTGCAAAATGCGGGACGACAGGCTTTTAACCAGCAACATGGCCAGTTCGGCGTTCTCCTGCAAGGATTTTTCCACCTGCTCGATCGGCAGAGAGAGCAACTCAGTAGGCGTAAAAGCCACCGAGTGATAAAAGCGATCAGAGCGCTGTCCTGTGATAAAGGAGAGCACGCCGAAGATGCTGTTTTCGCGTAGGAGGGCGACGGTGATTTCCTCCCCCATTTCGTAGACCCGCGAGAGCTTAACGGCTCCCTTTACCAAAAAGTAAACCCGCTCCGCCGGATCCCCTGGAAAAAAAATGGTCTTCCCGCGCTCGAACGTTTCGATAACCGGAGGATGGTGAGGGCCTCCCAATTGCTTGAAGGCTGTGATCAGAGATTTTTCCGCTACGGCCACCGCCATACTCATCAACCTTTTAAGGTCAGTTTATACCTAAGATCAACCTACTAAGATCAATCTAGAAGCATTAGGCTAGGTTGCAACCCATTGACTTCAGAATCTACGAGGATACCAAGATTTACCCTAAAGTAGAAGGTTCTGCCTAGGTATCTTTGTAGCACGCGCTACATTTTTGAGTCTCGTTTTTGCCCCAGAAAGGGATCCCCAACCGAAAGCAGGGGTTAGGATAAGAGCCATTGTCGCTGGGGGTTGCGTCGGCCCTTGGCGGTAGAGAGTGGAGTGGGTTGGAACATTCTATCTATCTATCTATGGGGATCCCAGAGGTTATCGTTGCTGCACCTTCTCAACTGAGCCGCCAGCATTTCACAGTGCGGATGCCGGATCCGGCCAATCACCTGCTGGAGGTGGAACTGCAGATCCAAGAGGTGGATCCAGAGGTGCCTTTGCGGCTGCGACTGCCGGTGTGGACGCCGGGATCCTACTTGGTGCGGGAATATGCCCGTCATGTGCAGGAGTTTCAGGCGGCAACTGAGCAAGGGATCCCTTTGGCCTGGCGGAAGGTGGACAAGAACACCTGGCAGATCGATCCGCCGGGCTGTTCTGCCGTGAAGGTGTGCTACCGGGTCTATGCCTATGAGCTGACGGTGCGCACGAACCATCTGGATTTGACCCACGCCTATTTCAACGGGGCAGCGCTCTTCCTCTACGTGCCCGGTCGCGAGCGGGAACCCTACACTTTGACGGTGATCCCCCCCAAGCCCGATTGGCACATCGCCACCAGTTTGCGGCCCTTGACCTCTCCTTCTGAGGATCCCACTTCCGGCCAGTCTTTTGTGGCGGAAGACTACGACGAGCTGGTGGATAGCCCGGTGGAGGTGGGTCCACATCGAGTGCAATCGTTTGAGGTGGAAGGGATCCCCCATTACTTTGTGGTTTGGGGGGCGGGCACTCTGGATGTAGAGCGGGCTGTCGCTGATGCTAAGGCGATTGTCAAAACCACAGCCGCGTTTTTCGGTGGGCTACCCTACGACCGCTACTGGTTCATTGTGCATTTGTCGCCGGGAGGATTTGGTGGCCTTGAGCACAAGTACAGCACCACCCTTCTTTACTCTGGGCTGGAGCTGCATCAGCCGGAGTCCTATCGGCGCTTTTTGTCTTTGCTGGCCCACGAGTTGTTTCATGCCTGGAATGTCAAGCGTCTGCGTCCTCTGGCATTGGAAAAGATCGACTACAACCAGGAAAATTATCTGGAATGCCTGTGGTTTTGTGAGGGAGCGACCAGCTACTACGAAAATGTCATCTTGTTGAGGGCAGGGATCCTCAGTGCCGGCGATTTTTTAAAAGTTCTTTCCGAACAGATTGGTCGCTTGCAGCGTACTCCGGGCCGGGCCGTGCAATCACTGCGGGAGTCCAGCTTCGATACCTGGATCAAACTCTACCGCCCCCACGAAAACACCCTCAACAGCCAGGTTTCTTATTACTTAAAGGGGGCTTTGGTCTGTTGGCTGCTGGATCTGCACATCCGTCACCTTTCCGGCGGTCGGGGATCCCTGGATACAGCTTTGCAGGATCTGTGGCAGCGCTTTGGTCGGTCAGGGAAGGGCTACAGCGACCAAGACTTGCGGGAGGCGTTTGAGCGGGCAGCCGGTGCCGATCTTGGCCGGTTTTTCGCAGCCTATGTGGAAGGCACGGAAGAGCTAGACTACAACACTTACCTACACCCCTTTGGCCTCACCCTTAAAGCCCACTTCAGCCGCCCCAACCCCATCCCATACCTGGGCCTCAATTTCAACGGCGAGGGCAATCGCATCAGCGCAGTAGAGATGGGATCCCCGGCGCAAAAAGCGGGCATCTGGGCCGGCGATGAGCTGGTGGCCCTGGATGGGTTCAGGGTGAGCGCTGCCAACTTGGCGGAACGCTTGACAGCCTATCAGCCCCACCAGATCATCTGTTTAAGCGTCTTTCAAGCGGACCAGTTGAAACACTTTTGGATCCCGTTGGATCCCCCTCGGCCCGATGTCTACACGTTGGAGGTATTGCCTGAGCTGACTCCTGCTCAAGAAGCTCTTCAGCAAGGCTGGCTGGGATCCCTTGTCGGCGCCCAGCTTCGGTCAGAGGCAGGTCCCCATCTGCTTGAAAATTCACCTATCTCCTCCTAGCATGTTGAGGCAAGCAGGTAATCCAGTTAACTGGAAAGAAAAGTAACAGCAGCAGAGGACAGGAGTATCTGATGGACTTATTGATTGGGGCAGCTGTTGGTTTCTCGGTAGGCATTTACGTTGCTCGCCAGTATGGGGCCAGTCCTAAACTGGAAATCTGGAAACGAGAGATTATCAGAGATATATCTTCGCAGCTAAGCCAACGCAGCCAAGAACTCAACAACCCGGACAAAGCACTCATCAAGTTGAGCGAAGGATTGGTAGACAAGATTTCTCAAAAGTTACAGGAAAAGTTACAGGCCGTCCAAGCTACCCTTGAAGAGTTTAAATTTCGCCTTGCTGACAGCCAGCAAAGCTTGCTACAGGACTGGGGCAGAGACCTTCTACAAGCTATATCTGTAAAGTTGGCCGAACATGGCCAGCAACTGAACAATCAGCTAGCCATTCTGGAAAATCGAGCGACAAATCAAGCAGTAAGTTGGGACTCACAAGAAGTTGCTGTTGTCAAAGCGCTTGAGGAAAGTTCCCAGGAAGTCATTGATCATATCAGCCGTGATAAGTTGAGGTTAGCTTTATTTCTGTTTCTGTGGTCTAAAGGAATAAGAATTAAAAGCTTGGAAACCAAGGAAGCAAGTAGGGTTGGTAGCAAACTGAACAGCAAGCTAAATCAGATATCCAACTTTATGGGAGATAGATATTATTCAATTAGAAAACTCTACAAGTCGATAAAGTCAAACATGAACGAAGGAGAGGCTTTCTCCCTGATTCTGAAAGACGAGCCAAACCAGGTAGTATCAGATAGTTGCCAACTTGCGAATATGCTCTATAGTATCGCCTTCTTGGAGGAGTACCATTATTTGAAGTCTCCTAGATCTATAGAAGCAAAGCCGAGCAGAGACCCAAATGCATTGAACTTTCTATCAGGAGGATGGCTGGAGCGATATGTCAAAGAAAAGCTAGTAAAGATTGCCAGTCAGCAAGGCAAAAAGATCAGTTTTTCTTACATCATGAATACTCAAGTTACTTTGCCGGATGGAAATGATTTTGAAATAGATTTATTCTTTTATGTCAATGATAAGTTTTACTGGGTAGAATCCAAAACGGGTGATTATCATGAAAGTATAGACAAGTACTCTAGGTTGGCTTCCAGTCTTGGTCTTCAGCAGAATCAGGCTTTTGTAGTCTTGACTGATGTTGATCAGGATAAGAAAATTAGCCTGTCTTCCAGTTATAAGCTGTCAGTAATCGGCGTTGACGATGTTGAGCCGACCTTTATCAAAATTCTGAAAAGTCATGTCCGAAAGAGCACCTGACAAAAGCTAGCTAGGCTACAATCTTGACAGCTTGTTCCATACACCACCAGGGATCCTCCGCAAAAGCTGGCATGGGAGTGCTGCCTGCTTTGCCCAGAATGGCCAGCCGGACTTCCCGATCCAGGCGGGATCCGGCCCCGTAGGGATCTTCTGAGGGAGGTTCCAGCCGTTGCCCCAGAGGGGGCATCACCATAATGCCTGGCTGCATGCTGGTGCTGCTGACCCAGATTTTGAAGCGATCCACCGCTACGTCTGTTCCTTCTGGCAGCTGCATCTGCAGCAGGTAGCGGGGGCCAGAGCCAATCAGCAGGCTCTCGTTGGGGCGTAAACGGGCAGGCAGATCTGGTTGATAGGGGTAAACCAAATCCACGCTGTACCGCCGCTCGTCAAAGACGGTGACATAAACATGCACTGGAGTGGGGGCTCTGTTTCTCAAGGCAATGGCCAGGTTGCGGCCTGCTTGGATTTGCACTTTCCCTTGGGGATCCCGCGGCAGGGGGCTCACTTCGGCAGGGGCAGAGCTGCTGGCCGGGGTTTCCAGTTGGAGAAATTCCACTTCCAAGATGCTGCTCAGCGCATCGCTGGCAGGTTGCAGGTTCAAAAGATTACCAAAAGCAGCCACGTGCTCCAACAGCCGCACCAGCTTGCGAGGCAGGGCCAGTAGCTTCTTCACCGGGATCCGGAAGGCCGCCAGAGCCACCTCTTCCCCCCGCCGGTAAAAGTGATAAGTGGCATCGGGCAACAGCTCTACCCGCAAGTCCGCTGCTTCCGGGTCTGTGTAGGTCAGAAGCGGTGAGGCCGGCAAGGCCGCCAGCAAATCGGCAACGGGCATTTGCACTTGACTGGGATCCGCACAGGTGAAAGCCACCCGCAACGGCTGGAATCGGATAGAGGACATGGGGAAAACCTGGAACGGAGTCTGCCGTATTCTCCTGCTCTGAGGTTGCCAGGCAAGCAAGCCAAGCTCTATATTACCTGCATTACCTGCTCATTACCTGCTCAGTTCTCTCGACTGGGCTGTGGCCAAGTCAGCTCTCGGCCAACAGACTCCCAACAGGCCATAGCTCCGTAATCAAACTTAACACCAAAGGCAAATGGAACCATTGGGAAACTATCCCGGATCCCATCTGCAAATGATCTCTTAATGGTCTATTCTTGATCCTGTTGTCGGGTTTGTGGCTGGAGTGGAGCCCACCTCTCCTCTTTCTAGGCTGATCTACGGAGAACCATGTTTAGCAAAGCTTTTTCTTTTCAGAAGGTGTTTGCGCCAGCGCGTCGTCGGTTGCTTGTCCTGCTGTTGGCTGCGTTGATGGCTGGGTTTGGCTGGGGTCTGGCTCCAGTGTTTGCAGCTAGGGATATTCCTGCAGTGGCTCTGTCGCCAACTGAGTCTATTACCTTTACCGAAGCCCAGTTGGCCAAAGGGAAGAAGCTATTCAAAACCGCATGCGCCCAGTGCCATGTGGGCGGCCAGACCTATCCCAACCCGGATGTGAGCTTGAAGCTTTCGGATCTGGAGGGGGCAACTCCCCCACGGGATAATGTGCTGGCGATTGTGGATTACATCAAGAATCCAGTCACCTATGACGGGGTGGAGTCTCTGTTGGAGTATCACCCCAACACCCAGCTCACCAGTGAGTATCCACGTCTGCGCAACCTCACCGACGAGGATCTGAAGCTGATTGCGGGCTACATTCTGGTGCAGGCAAAGACCGTTCCCGGCTGGGGTGGTACCAAGAGCGAAAGCCACAGCGACCTATCAGCCTATCTCTAATGCCCCATCTGGATCAGAAGTTGCCTATGAGATGGCGGATCCCGTCTCGCCTCTGGGCCTGGGTCGGGATCCTAGCTTTGTTGTGGCTGGGGCTGGCCAGTCCGGTGGCTGCCCGCATTGATCCTTACGTGAACCAGTATTTGCGGGTGAGTGGCCCTGTGGAATTGCCTCTAGATGCCGCAGGGCATACCCTCACCTTTACCCCAGAGCAGCTCACGGACGGCAAAAATCGTTTTCAGTCCGCCTGTTTGAATTGTCATGTGGGCGGTGCCACTTTGCCGGCTCCCAACATTTCCCTCTCTTTGAAGGACTTGCGCGGTGCCACTCCACCCCGAGATACCCTTCAAGCCTTGATGGAGTACCAGCGGGATCCCCGCAGCTACGATGGCTCGGATTCCAGCTATGGATGCCGACCTGTACCCCCTTCCTGGATGGACGACGAAGCCGTAAACTACCCGGCTCCGACCGCTAAGCGGTACGGAGCGGGCTTTCAGTAGCCCTGAGCCTGTTCTGCTCTACCAGAGAACAAAACAGGCCCGGACCTCTAGGCTGGTTTACGACAGCCCCCAAGAGCGCAATCACATTCGCACCATTCAAATCCGCATCCCCTTCCCATCCACAGTGCCCACACTTAAACGACTTGCCACTGCGATAGGATTGCGCAGGGTCGGGATGGATGTGCAAACACCGGTGGCAGGTCTGCGACGTGTAGGCAGGCGGCACAAGAATCAGAGAAACCCCTGCAACCCTCGCCTTGTATTCCAGAAATTGACGTAGTTGGTAGAACGCCCAACTGTTGGTCCTACGCCGCTCAGCTTTGCTGCGGGGTTGTTGATTGACTCTTTTCCGGATCCCTGTCAGGTCTTCCAGAGCAATAGCGCTGTTGGTAGCTTTTGCCCTAGAGACAATAGCTTTGGAGATGCGATGATTGACCCACACTTGAAAGCGTCTCTCCTTGCCAGACAGCCGTTGCAACAGTTCTCTGCATCTGCGCCGCGAACTGCGTGTGCCCTTACTGGCTTTGCGTTGGAGTACCGCCCTCAACCGGGAGTAGTGGTCTCGGACTCTGTTCAACTGCTGTCCATTCCAGTTGTCCCCCTCTGACGTATGGGCAATATCTGTCCTGCCCAAGTCCACCCCGATCACCCTGTCGGTATCTTGTTGCTTGGGTGGTTTTTTCTCTACGCAAATCTGGATGTAGTAGGAGCCGTCCTTCCGCTGGACTAGGGTGGCCGATTTGGGGTTAGAACCAGCCAGCATTCCCCTCTGGTAGCTGCCAATGGCCAGTTCAAAGCGCTCTCTCCCTTCAGCCGTGGTTAGTGACACCGTCCAGTCTTTCTCGCGAAATGAGAAGATACGCGCGTCGTAGGTAACGAACCTACGCTTGAACTCTTTAACCGGACGGTTGCGCTGTCTCGCCACTTTGCGAGCGCCCGCCACCCGTCTGCACACCTGTTGAGCCAAGTTACTGGACAAGCCGAACCGAGCTCGAATCTCGTAGTAGCAAAGGGATTGCAACTTGACCGCGTTGACGATCTTCTCCGGCGTGTTCTGGTTGACCCAGTTCAATGCCTGCACAAAGACATCCATCGTCGCGTCCAATTTGGCGGCTTGTGACGGGAACGCCTTGAGCTTACAGGATATGGTCAGGACTTGGCTCATAAGTCCATTGTACTTCATCAAAGCGCATTCCTCCCGGCACTGACCCTACGGGTACAGTGCGGGGCTCCTGCGATTTCTAGCTGAACTCCCTTCTCCCTCTGGGAGAAGGGTTTAGGGGTGAGGGTTGACGGCTTTCAAGATTGAAAAAGGCGGGAATAGAGCTGTTGGTGGACTTGACAATCGCGTTCTTGTAGGAGGGTGAAGCTGCCCAAAGCCGGCCAGCTGGGGGAGAGGTTTGGCCTTTCGGCCCGCTTCACAACCGGCAGGATCTCTTGGTGTACCACTGCCTCGATGGGCTCGTACAACTGAGCCAATAGGCTTTGCCCCTCGGTATGCCCCAAAGGTACCAGACGCACCGCTGCCGAGACCAGCCCAGTGAGGGAGGAGAACAAGAAGGCACGCAGGGTATCTTCCAACCCAATGCCCGCCTGAGCGCAGATCCAGCCAAACACCACGGAATGATGCAGTGGATCCCCCTCTGCTTTGGGGACGGAGATTCCCCAGGTGCGTTCTGCCAGTTGAGCTAGGCGTTTGCCCAAATCCAAGCTGGCTTGGCGCGGTTCTGCCGCCCAACGGGTTGCTTGCAGTTGCTGCTGCAGTTTCTCCACTCCTGACTCGGCTCCCAATCGGGACAGACAATGGGCCAAGGCACAGGCTCTGCCCTCGGTGGGGGCTAGGCCCATGTGTAAAACCCCCAGCAGATATTGCTGCACCCCAGCCCGATCGCGAAGTTGACCCGCTTGAACGGCAGCTTCCAAGCCCCAGGAGTGGGAATAGGCCCCAATCGGCAGAGCAGAATCGGTAAGTTGTAGCAACAGATAGAAAGCGCCGCTGGATCCTAGAGAAGCAAGTCGGGGGGAAAATTCACCACGCATTTTCGCGAAGCTTTAGCGGGGGCGGATCAGGCCGTAGCCACCGTGGTTGCGGACGTAGATAACGTTGATCTCGCCATTTTCGATATTGCGGAAAACGTAGAAGTCGTGATCCACCAGCTCCAACTGGTGCAACGCTTCCTGAACCGTCATGGGTGGCATGGCGAAGTACTTGGTGCGCACCACCTCTGCCGGTAACTCCGCTTGCCGTTCCGTATTTAGCGGATCGGTGACGGGCTGCTGGGCCACTGCCACGGAGGTTTTGGGGGTGTGGCGGACGCGGTGAATGCCGTTCCGTTCTTTGTATTTGCGCAACTTGCGGGCCAGCTTGTCGGCCACACGGTCGATGCTGGCATAGAGGTTTTCGCTGCTTTCTTCCGCCCGGATCACGGTGCCATTGGCGTAGACGGTCACTTCGGCAGATTGGCTGGCACTGATACGGGGGTTGCGGGCTACCGATAGATTGACATCAACCTCACTGGTGATCTGGGCAAAATGACTGACAGCGCGCTCAATTTTTTCTTGAACGTAGCTGCGGATGGCGTCGGTAATCTCGACGTTTTTCCCTTGGATCACAAGCTTAGTCATGAGGACTCTCCCAGTCATGTCGGTTTATACCTGAGATAGCGCCTCATCCCCACCCGGGATCCCTCTAACTCTGGAAAGCGATCCCAGCTCACAGGCGACGTCAGCCCTTTAATTGGCAAAAATGGAGCCCTGTCATCAAGGGTGAGCAGATCGGCTTTGGGAGTGGCACTAACCTCTTGGGTTAAGTCTAGGTTAACATCTCGCTCAAGGATCTCTGCCAGAGGTTAAGAATAAATTTAGGCTCTCTTAATGTTTCAGAGATGTTGAATTCCAGATTTTCCCGAATCGCAGGAGCTCTGTAGAGAAGCGGGATCCCCGCCCTGCAAGACATGCACTTCTATTGGCTGTGTTGAGTGTCTTTGGGAAAGGTTTTTTAGAGTTTAAGTTGCAAGTTCCTCAGTCAAAAGCCAAATCTATCATCAAACCCATAGACAGATCTAGCCTGCTAAAAATCTTCCTGAGCTGGATTTTGAATTTTGAGTTGGTTAAACAATGTCTCTAACTCTGACCTGTTTTTGAGAGACTAAACGTGGGCCGTATTGCCCATAAGCTCGGCAATCCAGATGCTTCAGCTTTCCTCCAGGGTATGTTGGTATTATCCTACAGCCTAGCAGCATCTTGATTGGATAGCCATTGACAGCAAAAATGAAGGGATATTGATATAAATTAAGTTTTTTATCGATTTTTTATCAATATGAGGCTTTCGACTTGAGAGATGGTGTTGTTGTCGGTATTAGCTTTGACAAGCCTGTTGTTCACTGTTCCATGCTGTAAGGTTTCTATCGGAGAGCATGCCTCTAACCCCCAAAACCCTGAACTTTGCTGAATTTACTGAGCTTTAGGCGGTTTGGCAAAAGTCATTGAGAGGGATATAGTAGACCAAGTTTCCCCCTGATCCTTGAGTCCACCGCAACGGTTGCCGGGAAGTGAAGGGGGAAAGCGCTCGGGGGGTATTCCTCAGGGCTTTGCGGGATACCGCCTTCCTGTTTGGACTCCGTCCCGCTGACGCGAACAGAGATAGGCAGGATGCGATCGCTTCTTTCCTGAACCATGTTCAGGAGAGTTCAGCGTGAATGTATCAGCTACATAAGTACATAGGAACTTGGAACTCGGTTCTGCCGCTGCAGTCACCTTGAGGAGCGGTGGGGAGAAGGCCAACTCTTTCCGGGGTGGCTGAAATGCTACCCTCGAAACCAGCTTGGTGTGCAAAAGGTGGGGCAGACTGGATGGGCGGAGGGATCCCGTTGAAGGCGGCAGAGCTTTTAGACAGAGCAGAAGAGGCTCTACAGGAGCAGTTTCAGGCGGTGGAGAAGACCCTCAGAGAGAACCTGGCGCGGGTGCTGCGGGCCTTTCGCGACCAGCGGGTGGGATCCCATCACTTTGCCGGGGTGTCGGGGTATGGCCACGACGACCAGGGGCGGCAGGTTTTGGATCGGGTGTTTGCCCAGATCATGGGCTGTGAGGCAGCAGTGGTGCGGCTGCAGATGGTGTCTGGTACCCATGCCATTGCCTGTGCTTTGTTTGGGGTGCTGCGTCCGGGGGATGAGCTGCTGGCGATTACCGGCCCCCCTTACGACACCCTTGAAGAGGTCATCGGTCTGCGGGGTTCCGGGCGGGGATCCCTACGGGAGTTCGGCATCGGTTACCGCCAGTTGGATTTGCGGGAGGGAACTGTCGATTGGCAGGCCCTGAAAACCGCTCTCAGACCGCAAACCCGCTTGGTTCACATTCAGCGGTCCTGTGGCTACGATTGGCGGCCCAGCTTTTCCATTGCCCAGATTGCCGAGATGATCCAAATGGTCAAAGCGCAAAACCCCGAAGTTGTGGTTTTTGTGGACAATTGCTACGGCGAATTTGTGGAAACCCAGGAGCCAACCCATGTGGGCGCAGATCTGATTGCCGGATCCCTGATCAAAAATCCGGGGGGCACCCTCGTTCCCGCAGGGGGCTATGTGGCCGGGCGGGCAGAGCTGGTGGAGCAAGCCGCTTGTCGGTTAACGGCTCCGGGCATTGGTTCGGAGGGGGGGGCAACTCTAGATCTCAACCGCCTTCTGTTTCAAGGCTTGTTCTTGGCCCCGCAGATGGTGGCCGAAGCGGTGAAGATCGCCCATCTGGCGGCGCAGGTGTTTTCTGATCTGGGCTACCCGGTCTCGCCTCTGCCTCAAGCTCCTCGCACCGATATCATCCAGGCCATTCAATTGGGATCCCCGCAAAAGCTGCAGGCCTTTTGCCACGCCATTCAAAACAGTTCTCCTGTGGATTCCTACCTCACCCCAGTTCCGGAGGTGATGCCCGGTTATGCAGACCCGGTGGTGATGGCAGCAGGCACCTTTATTGCCGGGAGCAGTGCAGAACTCTCTGCCGATGGGCCGATGCGGGATCCCTACACCGTCTACTTGCAGGGGGGAACCCATCTCTACCATGGGCGGCTGGCCCTAGAAGCCGTCTTGCAAGCTTGGGAGGCTCTGTAGACCAGTATGCTCTCGGCTGGAAAAGCAAGGAAGGGGCAGGCCAACAACCTCAAAACTCAGCATGAAGTTCGGCAGAAGTTGTCGTCTCTGGCCAACTTTTCGCTCAATCAATCAGGGCGTAGGATCAGTCTACAGTTGCCATTCTTTAGAAAGGGATCCCTTCCGATGTTGAGCTGGTATCGTTCTTGCGCATCTCCTCGCCGTTGGGGATCCCGTTTGGCTCTGGCTCTGGTGGCATTGGGGTTGGCCGGCGGCTGTCGGCTGCTGGATCGGGTGGGAGAGAGAGGCTTGCCGGTGGGATCTGCGCTGACCCGTTCTGCTCTGTGGAGAGGCAGCCAAACCGTGACGGGAGCGCTGGAGGTGGGAGATCAAGTCAGCCGCCAGTACGGCAGCTTTTGGGATGGGATCCCCGTCACCGCTGAGCCGGGACAGATTTTGATTGCGGCCCTAGAGAGCGAAGATTTTGATGCTTATCTGGAGCTGGTGGACGGTCAAGGGCGGGTGATTGGCTTTGACGATGACTCTGGCCTGGATGTGAATGCCCTGTTGGCAGTGCGTCTGCCGGAGGGAGGCACCTATACCCTGCGGGCCACCAGCTTTGAGCCGGAATCCACCGGCAACTACCGGCTCACCTATATCCTCACCCAGGTAGATTGGCAGGAAAGCCTATCGGGCCGTCTGCAGGAGGGATCCCTTCAGCATCCCGAGGATGGCAGTTGGATGGACGAATATCCCATTGCCGCCCGCGCCGGCCAGATCCTGATCGCTTCCATGACCAGCTCCGATTTCGATGCCTTTTTGCAGCTGCTGGATCCCAGTGGAGAAGTCAGGGCTTGGGATGATGACCAAGGGGGTGGAACCGATGCTCTGATGATTGCCTTTCTGCCCCGCACCGGCACTTATACCCTGCGGGCCAACACCCATAAGCCACGAGAAGAAGGAGCCTATAGGTTACAGTACGCCTTGCGCTAGCCCCTGCTCGCCCAGATTCCCTGTCTTACAGCTTGGATAAGGGGGCTTGTGAACCTTCTGATGCTGATGTCGAGATTTTGACAGGAATCATCGTTTTTTAACGCCTAATGTTGATATGTGTCAGGAGTTGCCAGTTTACCTTCCTAAGATCCTCACAAAGCCAGAAGGGGCACTGCTTGCTGAGCTTTGTGGGAAAGCATAACATCTTATCCTAAGTTGTGACGGAGCTGAAATATTGTCCTCGGGGATGAGGTCTTTTTTCTAGAATCGAATCGATGGCCTAGACCATTCTTTTGCAGTTCAGCCCCTATCTCCACAAAATGGATGCCATGACTCCTGAAATGGTACGCCAGTTTTGGTCTTTGGTCAGCGAGATTGGCAGGCCAGATTGGCTCACAAAGCGTGACGATGACTTGGTGAACCTGCTTCTGAGCGCCTGTCAGAAAAAACACGCCCTCAGCAGTGTCGATGCCTCAATTCTCAATCGCTACATCAGCATTCGCTTGCCCTTGATTCGCGATATCCTCGTGGATTAAACCTAGAGAGGACAAGGTTTTCCCATCATGCTGGCCGCACAAATCACCTTGCTGGTCTACGGGGCACTGCTTTTGGTGGGCGGAGCAATCGGCTATAGCAAAGGCAAAAGCTCCAAGTCTCTCATCGGGGGGCTGGTTGGGGCCGCCCTCAGCGGAGTCAGCTATGGGCTGCTGGGGGTGGATCCCCGCTGGGGGCTGGGCTTGGGCCTGGGGACGACAGTGCTGGGATCTATCGTATTCGCCCTGCGCTACCGCAAAACCCGAACGTTAATGCCTGCCGGCTTGATGTTCATCCTCAGCTTGGGAGCAGCTGTCCTTCTGGGACTTAGCTTTGGAGCGGCCTAGGCGACTTCTGGTTGCGCCGGTGGGGTGAAGTTTGTTGAACATTCGATGTAGTCAATTTCGATGTAGTCAATTTTCAGCTCTCGGCCCGAGCGAATCTCTTCCATCGGGGATCCACAGTTGGGGCAAGCATAGCGCCGGCCTATTTCTGGCCTGTATTCTTGGCCGCAGGGATGGCAATAGGCAATGAGCGGCGTTTCCCGGATGACCAACTGGGATCCCTGTAGGAAAGTACCCTGGGTTTGTGCGGCATAGGCAAAGGTTAGGCTGGCCGGCTCTACACAGGTGAACTGTCCTACCACCAGGTGCACCCGAGCGATCTGAGGCTGTCCCGGCTGACTTTGCCACCAGTCACGTAGTGTTTGGATCAAGGCGCGGGTCATGTCGGTCTCGTGCATCTCTTACCTCCAGTCGCCGGCCATTTCTGGCGTCGCCTCCGGGTGGATGTAGGCGGGCTTCTCTCGGCGCGGCAGCTGCCCAGATACCACCAAATGGGCCAGCGTATCGCAAATAACTCGGGTGGCCATTAGAGCTGTGATATCGCTAATGTCGTAGGGGGGAGAGACTTCCACCACCTCCAGGCCACAGATCGGTGCTTCCCGCACAATGCGCTTGAGCAAGTAGAGCGCTTCCCGCGGCAGCAGCCCACCCGGCTCTGGCCAGCCTGTACCGGGTACAAAGCCGGCATCGATGCAGTCGATATCGAAGCTGATGTACACACAATCGGTGCCGTCTAGGGCTTTTTCGAGGGCGAAATCGGCGGCTGCATCCAAGCCCATTTCGGTGATGTCGGTAACGGTGAGGATGTGGGTGGCCCGCTCCCGGCACACCTTCACCCCTTGCCGTGGCACTTGCCAGCCACCAATGCCCAGTTGCACCAGGTTGTGGGCCGGTGCGTTGCGGATGTTGGTGGCATGAAACCAAGGCTAAGCCTCGACTCATTGTTGCCAGCCGGATAGGGAAAGCCTCGCTTCCTTGGCCAGAGCCGCTTGGGCTTCGGTGGAAAAGCCGTTATTTGCGTTCGATTCGGTGGTCATGGCTGGGATCCCCCATTAGGTGGTGTATTCGGCGTTGATGCGCACGTAATCGTAGCTGAGATCGCAGCCCCAGGCCACGCCCTGGCCGGATCCCTGATGGAGATCCACGGTGAAGGTCACCGGATCCCCTTTCAAGTACTCAGAGGCTGCCTTGCGATCGAAAGCCAGGGGCATTCCCGCCTGCATGAGCAGAAAATCCCCCAGACGAATATCCAACCGGCGGCTGTCAAAAGGGATCCCGGCTCGGCCGGCGGCGGCTGCCACCCGTCCCCAGTTGGGATCGTTGCCAAAAGCTGCCGCCTTCACCAAGGGAGAGCTGGCGATCACACGGGCCATATGCCGGGCTGCCCCATCATCCACAGCCCCACACACCCGAATTTCCAGCAGCTTGGTAGCTCCTTCCCCATCGCGGGCAATGGCCTTAGCCAGATGAATGCAAACTTGGTTGACCATCTCCGCCAAAGTCTGGGCAGCTTCTGTGCCGGCTTGCAGGGTTGGGATCCCACTTTGGCCGTTGGCCAGAGCCAAGAGCATGTCGTTGGTGCTGGTATCCCCATCCACCGTGATTTGGTTAAAGCTGAGGTCAGCAGCTTGCTTGAGGATCTGCTGCCACAGGCGGGGATCCACAGCCGCGTCGCAGGTTAAAAAAGCCAGCATCGTGGCCAAGTTGGGGTGGATCATGCCGGATCCCTTGGCAATGCCCCCGACCCTGACGGTGTACCCGTCGATCTCAGCTTGCAGGGCAACGCTTTTGGTCACCAAGTCGGTGGTGATGATGGCGCGGGCGGCGCTCTCCCCCCCCTCTGGAGAGAGGCTGTCGATAAGGCCAGGCAGGGCTGCTTGGATTTTCGGCATTTCCAGTTGTCGCCCGATGACCCCTGTGGAGGCCGTGAGCACCTGATGGGCCGGGATCCCCAACCGTTCTCCCACCCAGAGGGCCAGTTGGGCATTGTTGCGCTCCCCTTCTTCGCCGGTACAGGCATTGGCTTGCCCGGCATTGCAGAGAATGGCCCGCACCGGCTGCTGCTGGGAAAGGATCCCTTGGTTGTAGGTGACACAGGCTGCTTTGACCTGATTGGTGGTGAAAACGCCTGCCCCAACCGCATCGCACTCGGAAACGATCAAAGCCAGATCCGCAGCTCCTGAGGGCTTGAGGCCAGCGGCCACTCCAGCGGCTCGAAATCCTCGCGGGGCTGTAACAGCACCTGCAACCGGTTTAAATGGGGATCCCATGTGTTCCTTGGCCAGAGGGTGGTCGGCAACATCATACCGACTTGCTGCTCCGATTTGGGTCATCGCAAGCTTTCCGTGAGAAACTCTCTGGAAACCGGTTCTGAGGGAAAGAGTTGTAGTTACGCCTACCAAGCAGAGGCGGCAGAGAGGGTTATTTTGAAAGTGTGTGCTTCCTCTGCTCCGGGAATTGCCAGCCATGCCCACCCCTGTCATTACCCTCAACCATGTCAGCAAGGTCTATTCCAATGGCACGGTGGCTTTGCAGGACATGAATATGACCATCCAAGAAGGGCAGTTCGTTAGCTTGGTGGGGCCATCCGGCTGTGGGAAAAGCACGGTGCTGCGGTTGGTGGCGGGTCTGGGGCATCTGACCACAGGCTTTATCGAATGGGGGCAAAATCTTGAGAAGGATGCTCCCCAAGGGGAACCCAAGTTGGCCTTTGTGTTTCAGGAACCGGCCCTTATGCCTTGGGCGACGGTGATGGACAATGTGGGGCTACCCTTAAAGTTGGCAGGTGAGCCCAAGCCAAAAGCCGATCGAGATGTCTTGGAAGCTCTACAACGGGTGGGCCTGCAGGGGTTTGAGCGCAGTTTTCCCCGCGAGCTATCGGGCGGCATGCGCATGCGGGTTTCCATTGCTCGCGCCCTGGTAACCAAGCCCCAAGTGTTGCTGATGGACGAGCCCTTCGGCGCTTTGGATGAAATCACCCGCAGCAAGTTGAACAGCGATCTGTTGGAGCTGTGGCAAGAAAAGCGCTGGACGGTGCTCTTCGTTACCCACAACATTTACGAGGCTGTCTACCTGTCCAACCGCGTGGTGGTGATGGCGGCTCGCCCAGGGCGAGTGGTAGCCGATATTCCCATCGATGCGCCCTATCCCCGCTCGGAAGACTTTCGCACCTCTTCCCTTTACAACAACTACTGCCGTGAAGTGTCGGCCCGTCTGCACGAGGCCATGCACGGCTCAGCTCAGGATCCTTATTTGCGCCCCCTCTCTGCTGGACGTTTGCGCTGATGGGATCCCTGGCTTAGCGGTGTTCTCTCTGTTGCGTAAGTCCCTTGATGCCCCAACCTCACGATATGTTCGACCTGTTTGTCCAGCTTCTCGAGCCATGGCGCCGTTGGCTGGGATCCCTTGTTGGCTTGGGGGAGAGCTGGCCTCTCCATTGGCCAGATTGGTCTCTGCCCAAGCTGACCGGCGCAGTTGGAGAAAAACTCGGATCCCAACCCACGGATGAGGCAGACATACCGAGTGCCGGCTCAGGGGTGCCTGCAAAGGGGTTGAATCTGGGCCGTTGGTTCAACCTGGAAGTGATTGCCCCCCTTATCGTCGGGATCCTCTTCTTGGTGGGCTGGGAAGTGGCGGTGCGGGTAACGGGAGTGCCCCACTACCTCTTGCCGGGGCCGATTTTGGTGGTGCAAACCCTCATCCGCGACTGGGGAACGCTTTTTCCTTCCCTGTTGATCACCGTGCAAATTACGGTGGTGGCCTTTTTGGCTGCCACAGTATCGGGGCTTTTGGTCGCGATTGTGTTCACCCAGAGCAAGTGGATTGAGCGCAGCTTTTTCCCCTATGCGGTGATTTTACAGACGATGCCCATTGTCTCCATCGCCCCGCTGATCATCATTTGGCTGCGCAACAACACCTTTGCTGCGATGGTGGTGTGCGCCTGGATTGTGGCGTTTTTCCCGATTCTTTCCAACACCACTCTGGGGCTGAACAGCGTCGATCACAACCTGCTCAACCTGTTCCAACTGTACAAGGCCAACCGCTGGCAAACGTTGATCTACTTGCGGCTGCCCAGTGCCATGCCCTATTTCATGGGGGGCCTGCGCATCAGCGGTGGCCTCTCTTTGATTGGGGCGGTGGTGGCGGAGTTTGTCGCTGGTACTGGCGGGCAGCGGGCCGGGATCGCCTACCAGATCTTGATCTCCAGCTTCAACCTGCAGGTGCCCCGCATGTTTGCGGCCTTGATTTTGGTCACCGGCTTGGGGATCCTGATCTTCATTTCCTTGAGTGCTCTATCCGACATGGTGTTGGGCAAGTGGCATGAGAGTGCTGTGCGCCGAGAGAACTGAAAAATTGAACTTTGGTGAAAATTAGGGCCCCCTCTCTAACATCTAGGGTCATTTGGATTCAAACTAGGACGCTGCACCCACCCCTAAAACGTTGAACGCACGCGGCCAAAGGCTTTTCTCAATAGCTCAGGCGCCTCACTCTAACCTGAAACGACTAAGTGCCTTGAATAGGAGCAGGTGGAAGGCGTCTTCTGGAAAAGCCCAGAGATATCGCTGCGCTTGCTGTCGGCGGCTATCTCAGTCCTACTTGTGGGTTGCTATCGGAGGGGGATGAACTCAGTGCGGCCAATGATTTGCTGGCCTTGATCCGAGAGCGCGTAGTTGATGAAATCGGCCACCACAGGGCTAGTCCTCTGAGGTGCCACCAAAAACACATTCCGCGCCAAGGGGTAGCTGCCCCTCTGGATGGCCTCACGGGTGGGCATCTGGCCGTCGATGGGCACAATCCGCACCGTTTGCTGGTTCTGCACCTGATCGACAGTGCTGTAGGTGATGCCATCTTCTCCCAAAGCCCGCAGCAGCGGGGTGGTGACATCTTCTGTGGCGGTGGTGAAGTAGGGAGGGTTATCGGGAGCAAAGGGCGACCCCAACAACACCAGCTCTTGGAAAACGCTGTAGGTGCCACTCTGGGGGGCGCGATTGAGGACCCGAATCCGCCGATCCGGGCCGCCCACCTGGCTCCAATTGGTGATCCGACCCTGGAAGATATCGGCCAATTGCTGCAGCGTCAGTCCTCCTTTGTAGGGGTTGTTCACCCCCACCGCCACCGCCAGGGCATCTTTGGCCACCGGGATCGCCTGTAGACCCGCCTGCACTTCGCTGGCATTGAGGGGGCGGGAGCTAGCGGCCATCTGGATGCGACCTTCCATCAGGGCCTTCAGGCCGGCATTGGATCCATTGGGCTTGCCATCCGGGATCCCATAGGTGAGGGGAATGCCGGGGTTGCGCTGGGTGTAGCCTCCCTTCAGGGCCAAGACGAGCCGGATCATCGTGACGCTGCCATCCACCTGGAGCACTGCTGGGTTGGGCAGAGAAGTATCCAGATTAACGGCGTTGGCAGGCGGATTGGGCGCTTGAGCCTGAGGGGGGTTGGGCGCTGTTGGGGCTTGGGGCCGGGCAGCTGGAATCTGGCTGGGGATAGGAGGCGTGTTCTCTCTATTCAGGAATGAGTCCAACAGGCCGGAACGATAGGCATACCAGCCGCCGCCTCCCAGTATCGCGAACAAAAGAATGTAAACGATTGGAGGTGGGCCGGAAGGTCGTGCAGTCATGGGATCCCCCCTAAAGAAAATTCACGATCCAGACTTCTGAGACTTCCCCCCTCTGTTGTATCAGCTATCCACGCAGATTGGGTGAGCAGCAGGTTAAGGTGCATCTATCCGCACATGGCCGCCTCTCGTCCCACCTCGCGTAGCTCGATCACATCCGCACGGGGATCCGCCTGCACAACTTCCAACTCGATCCAAGCCCCCAGAGGAGTTTGGCGTTCTAGGCGCACCGGCACCCGAAAGGCAATCTCATCCAGCATGGCCAACACCAAGTTTTCCTGCTCGCGCAGGTAGCCCAAGACCAGAGCCCGCCAAATTTGCCCCGGTCGCAGGCGCAGGTATTCGATGCTCCAATAGCGCTTGGATTTCCGCTCCACCTGGTTGGCCTCAGCGGTGCCCGGCTCAATCCCCAGCAGCAACTGCTGCACATCCGCTTCCGTCAAGGGCAAGGGATCCCCGCGCAAAAAGGCCTTGATCTGGTAGTGGGCCACCAAGTCCAGGTAGCGCCGAATCGGGGAGGTAACCTGACAGTAGGCATCGAGACCCAGCCCTGTATGTCGCCCCGGCTGGGTGGCTACTTCCGCCCGCGATAGACACCGCATGATGGCAAAAGACCGAACTGGCCCCTGGGGATACCTATCCAGCACTTCGGGAGGAGGTAAGTCGGGAGCCGGCTGCAGACGATAGGGCACCGGGATCCCATTTTGGCTGGCGAAGCGGGCCGCCACGTCGCCGGTGAGCACCATCATTTCCGCCACCATCTGCCGCGCAGGAGTATCCTCGATTACCCGGAGGTGGGGGATCTCGTCGATGACCTTGATATCTTGCTCCGGCAGGCCGATCTGAATGGCCCCCTGAGCCATGCGCCACCCATAACGCCACTGGGCTGCCCGGGCAATGGCTGTCAGTTGAGCCTCTGCCCCCAACTCCAACATTTCATCGGCATCTTCGTAGGTGAGGCGGTAGGTCACTTTGATCTGGCTGAGGCAAATCTTGGAATCGCGGATCTGGCCGTCGGATCCCAGGAGGATGCCAAAGCTGAGGGCGGGCCGCACCTCTCCCTGCACCAAGCTCATCGGGCCGGTGGACAACTCCGGTGGGAACATCGGGATCACCCGCTCCGGCAAATAGACACTGGTGCCACGCTTGCGGGCTTCCAAATCAAGGGGATCCCCCCACTGCACCCAACAACTGGGATCAGCGATGTGGATCCAGAGCTTCACCGCGTCATCCGACCAGAACTCGACGCTGAGGGCATCGTCAATGTCGCGGGTGCTGGCATCATCGATGGTGTAGGTGTGGAGATGGGTGAGATCCTGCCGCAGGTGGGGATCCCAGAAAGAGGGAGGCTGGCTGAGCAGGGCTTGGGTGTATCGCTCCACCGCCTTCGGGAACTGGGTTGGGATCCCGGTGAGGCGCAGGGCCAGGTTCTCGTGGCGGCTCCACAGGCCCAGAGCCACCAAAGCCTCAAAGGCCCCCTGCGGAGTGTCAGGAAACCCCATCAGCTCCAGCAGTTGCGAGGCCCGTTCCCGATCCGACGGGTTGAGATTGGAAGAGAGATCCTCGTGGCTGCGAATGGCTGCTGCTGCTCCCTGCAGGGCCAGGCGCTCCAGCAACTCCAAACGGGCCCGTTCGGCAGGAGTCCAGGGATACCCTTGGCCGGGATGAGCCAGAGCCTCCCGCAGGTGGGCCTCAAACTCTGCTTGTTCCTGCTGCCGTTGTTGGGCGACGGCCATTTGATGGAGGATCTCCTTCACCTGAGCCGGAGTGCGGGGTTCGTAGCTCTCCCCCTTTTGCTTGAAGTAGGTGCGATCCTCGCTCAAGAGGCGGTAGGCGGCATAGGTAGAGACCGGGGAATCATCAGAAAACAACAGCCGAGCCATCTCCGCCAAGCTCAGGGGCTGACGCTCCTCCTGCACCAGTTCCCAGGCCAACGCCAAACTTTCGGGATCCAACTTTGCCTGCACCGCCTGCCAAAAGCCGGGAATGTCGGAAGCCGTGAAGTTGGATCCCCCGTTCAAAGCAAAGGTAATCTGGCGAGGGTGAACACTGTGAACCTGCCCAGAAGGCACCCCCAGCAGTAGGTTCTTCTTACCCTCAGTGCCCTGAACCACTGCCAACACACGGTCGTTATTGTAACGAAACTCCACCAGTGTGCCCTTTTCCACCCGTTCTCCTTATGTCGGCTGTCGTCAGATTGCAGGCTCTCTTCCATTCTCCACCAGCTCTGTCCGCCTGCCTACCTGGAAACCCCGGCCAGAAGACATACGGACACTATGAACAGGTAGCAGATGTCAGATACATGGGTACTTAAGCATATAGATATATGACATATAGACATATGAGATACGGGTTCTCAGGTAGATTACGGCTATGTATTGGGTACTGCGAGTCTCAAGCAGAGGCCAGCTCTGCCAAGTTCCTGGGATGAGGTTACCAACTGGAGTCCCTAAATTGCGTAGAGATACTGTTGCCAGCATTTCGCAAGTGGATACTTCCACTTCTTCCATGTGTGATATCCTAGGGGTAGGGCACAGTTACCATAGGCTGCTCCCCAATTGAGCAAGCAAAAGGGTGGTACTCAAGAGTCGTTTCCCTACAGTGAAGGTCACGGAAACAAGAGATTCCGTACTTCTTCACCTAAAACTTTTTAGCTTAGCGCTCAAAAGGTAAACCGTGGACAACCCAAAGCGACTGTTGCTCATCGATGACGATCCAAACTTGATCCTTCTGGCCAAGGACTACCTAGAGTTTCGCGGTTATGAGGTGGTGGCGGCAAGCAACGGTCTGGAGGGGTTGGAAGCGATGCGCCATTTCACACCAGACCTGATCATCTGCGATGTGATGATGCCGGAGATGGATGGCTATACCTTTGTGGAAACCATTCGCTCCAACAGTGCTACGGACTGGATACCTGTGATTTTTCTGTCGGCGCGTGGGCAGACGGCGGATCGGGTGCGCGGCCTGACCACAGGGGCAGATGTTTACATGGTCAAGCCCTTTGAGCCGGAAGAATTGGTGGCGCAGGTGGAGTCTTCTCTCAAACATACCGAGCGCCTGTTACAAGTGCAGAATGTGGGCATTCAGCCGGTCATAAAACTGGATCGGGAAATTGAACTTACGCCAACGGAAACCAAGGTGATCCAGTACGTGGCCAGGGGCCTGTCCAACCGCGAGATTGCCGAAGTTCTTGGGGTGAGCCAGCGCACCGTTGAAAGCCACGTCAGCAACATGCTGGGCAAAACCGGCCTGCACAACCGCACAGAACTGGCCCGCTGGGCGATAGAAAGTGGTCTGGGCAAAAAACCGTTGTAATTCCCGCCGCCCCTTTCAACGGCTGGAGAACTCTATCTCCTCGGCGCGATTGGAGATAGGGTAGTGATCGCACTTGAAGGGCAAGGTAACTGGGGTGGGCAAGTCTTTTCAAAAATTGGCGGGGGAGGATCTGCTGGCCTTGCCCCAACGTACATTGGCCGCCGATTTTCACTGCGTTACCCAAAAACTGGGTCTAAAGCCCCGTCCTTCCAGGACAGTTTTTGCCCTGTTGTTGTCATTTTAAACAGGAATGAAACATTTCCGTTGCATTGCTTCCTAGCTCCTTTCTCCCTCTGGGACAGGATCTAAAGGTGATTGTGGAAGCGGCGTGGAACGTTTGGGCAGCAGCGGGGGTGTCTCAATCTAGTTTGAAATGACTATAGACCTGCAATGATATAGACCTGCAATGAAATAAACCCATGCTGGTCAGGGAAGCCAAACTCCTCAACGCCGCTCCAGCGCCATACCAAGCCTTGGATGAGGCCCTGCCCAGTTTGTCCGCAACCAATGCTTGCGTCACTGGATGGATGAGCGTGGTGTCAACAAAGCTGCCTTGTACTCCCGATGCAATGTTAACTTGGCAACTGGGATGGGTTTCCCCGCAAGGCTTCCAGGAAGGCAAATACTGCAGGCGGATGCAGCGCAGAGGCCAGAACGGCAGCCCCGATCACCCGCTCCAGTGGGATCGGCAGCCGACGGATCTGGATCCCTTCGGGAATGGGGATGGCGGCCAAGCGAGGCAAAATGGCAGCCCCCAGACCCTGCGCCACCATGTTCACAATGGTGGAGTCTTCCTTCACCAAGTAGGCCACCTTGAGGGTTTGGTGAGCGGCTTCCCAGTGGTTCCGCACCGCGGTGGTGCATTCGGCGTAGTTGTAGAGAATGTAGGAAAAACGGGAAAGATCCTCCCAGGTCAGGGTTTCCGGCAGGGGCCCAAAACTCAGCGGAACCAACACAATGAATTCATCACGGGCGATCTCCCACGTCTGGAGATCCTCAGCAGCCCGCGGCAGGGGCAACAGGCCAATATCCACCTGGCCCGATCGCAACAGATGTTCGACAGTGGCCGGATCTTCTTCTGTGAGGGTGAGGGTAATCTGGGGAAATTGTTGGCGGAAGCGGGCGATCACCGGCGGCAGCAAATGGGTTGCAGCACTGCGAAAAGCGGCAACTCGCACATTTCCCCCCCGCAACCCTTTTTCCAGGTTGGCCTCATAATCCATTTGTTCCCGCAGTTGCAGCATTTTGCGGACATGGCGCAGCAGTCGCTCTCCCACCGGCGTCAGGCGTGCCCCAAAGCGACCGCGCACCAACAGGGTCACCCCCAATTCTTCCTCTAGGCTGGCAATGGCCCGGCTCACCGCCGACTGGGAAATGTGCAATTGCAGAGCGGCATCGCTGAAATTCCCCCGCTCCACCACAGCCACCAGGGTTTGCAGTTGCGAGATGTTCATGGATCCCATCTATTCGATCTGCGCATAGATGTGATGCTATCTCAGGTTTGAACCCTCCGCCGCACCTGACTAAACTACGACATAGCTCCCCCTTCACACTGCGAAATAACGCGAAACAGTGTGAAATCATCTTTATCTTCCTGTCGTTGGTCAAGTGTCCCTATGTCGAGATCCATGTTTGCCCTATTGCCTTTCCATCAATTTCGAGATACTCCCGGCGTGCGTTTTTTTGACATCACGGTTGCGCGATCCAACGCCCGCGATTTGGTTTACCACGATGGGCCGGCCATCAGTCCCCCCAATAATCCTCAGGGCTATTGGCAGTTTTATATGCATCCACACCAAGAGGACAACCTACTGGCTCTATGGGGCGGACGGACGTTTTACCTGGTGAATTTTAGCTGGAGGGATCCCTTCCATATTGTGCGCCTGGAAGCGAACCGAGGCATTTTGCGCATTCCTCCCGGCACTTTTCACCGTTCCGTCTCCGATCCAGAGGGATCCATCGTATTGAACCAGGCGGTGCGCGACGAAAAAGCCATCTTGGAAAAAGAATTTCGCATCTACGACAGCAGCCGCATCCCCCGATTGCTGCAGGTGACCTCGGCGCCTGCACCTTTGCCCCGCATTTGTGCCTGAGTACAGTTAACCCATGCCCCCCCGCGAGTCAATCAGGGCTCGCAATCGGGCAGCAGCCTGTGTGAGCTGTGCCGAGGGAATGGACACTGTGGGGTCGAAGGGATGCCCTGGTGGGTTGGCTGTGGCCAGAGGCTCAGCCCTCTTTGGGGATCCCTGTAGGTGAAAACTGAAGCTAGAGTAAAGATGGGTGCTGGGGGATCGACCAATGCTCTCTCTGGAGCGCAAGGGCATAGCGGATAGCTCGCTCAATTTGGCGGAGTACATCGACCATACTCTGCTGTTGCCGATGGTTACTCCAGAACAGATTGACCAGGGGTGTGAGATTGCCTTGCGCTATGGCTTCCCCACTTTTTGTGTTCCTCCTTGCTACGTGCCGCGGGTGGTGGAGCGGCTGCACGGATCCCCGGTCAAGGTGAGCACGGTGGTGGGGTTTCCCCTGGGCACAACCACTGCAGAGGCCAAGCTTTACGAGGCCCAACTGGCGGTGGAGCAGGGGTGCCGGGAGCTGGATGTCCGCATCAACTTGGCTTGGCTCAAGGCGGGAGAGCTGGATCGCCTCCATGCCGAGATTGCCCAACTGGTGGAAGAAACGGGGGTTTGCGTCAAGGCCATTTTGGAAACGGCTCTGCTGACCGAGGAGGAGAAAAAGCTGGCCGGGGAGATTTGTATCGATGCGGGGGCGGCTTTTCTGATGACTTCCACCGGCTGGATGGGGGGGGCGACGCCGGCAGATGTGCAACTGTTGTGGCAACTCAGCCGCGGTAAAGTGGGGGTGAAAGCGTCGGGCGGCATTCGCACAGTGGCTCAAGCAGAGGCCATGATCCAGGCGGGGGCCAGCCGTATTGGCACCTCTTGGGGGCTGGAGCTGATGCAAGAGCTGAAAGCCAGAGGAACCCCATGAGTGGCCGCACCTACCGGGTTACGGGCATCAATCTCAAAGGGATCCCCCTGGGAGAGTCGGATCGGATTGTTACCATCTTGACCCGCGAGCAAGGGTTGATCCGGGCGGTGGCCAAGGGATCCCGTAAGCAGCCTTCCAAGCTGGGCGGGCGGATGGAGCCTTTTGTCATCAACGATTTGCTGATTGTGCGGGGGCGCTGGTCTGCCCAAGCAGATACCTCCCAGCGTTTACAGCGCATTGTCCAAGCGGAAACCCTGCAGACTTTTCCCCGCCTCAGCCGCAGCTTAGCCCATCTCACAGCAGCGCAGTATTTGGCGGAGGTGGCCTTGCTGTTGGCCTTGCCCGATCAAGCCCAGGAAGAGCTGTTTGTGGTGTTGGTCGAACACTTGGAACGCATCGAGCGGGCTGCTTCGGAACGGGCCGTTCTGCCCTTGCTCACCCACGGGTTGTACCACCTCCTGGCGTTGGCAGGGTTTGCCCCTCAGGTACAAGCCTGCTACTTCTGTCAAGGGGGGTTGGTCGGCAGCGTTTTTTTCAGCCCCCAATGGGGTGGCTTGATCTGTGATCCCTGCCGGGTGGCCCAGCGGCCCAGCCCGATTGCCTGGGTCTCCGCTTCTGCCTTGCGTGCCTTGGGATCCCTGCCCAGCTCCACACTGCCTCTGCCGGAGGATTCGCTGCCTTTGGCTGCTTGGCTGGAGGCAGAACGTCTGTTGCGGCGTGTTTTGGAGCATCATACAGATCGAGAAATCCGTTCCGCCGAGCTATTGGCCAGTTGCTACGCTGTTCCCACCGCAAACGGCCAGGGATCCCCAGCTTTTCCTGAGGGACATCCCGAAAAATGGGCATCGGTCTGAAAAAGTTGTGAAGGTATGTATCAAGTCCGGCCCAATAGCCGCAAAATAGAGCATCGAGGCGGGTTGGCAGCCGATTTTGGATGATAAATTAGGTTATGGAAAGTAACTTCTTACGAAGGCCTCTCAGGTTTGAGCAATGGTTTGGGGGGAGGAGTGCCTTGCACCAGGTACTGGACAGCATCATCAAGTGGGATTGAAGTTGGAGCTTTTAACAAGATTGAATCCACTGCTGAGAGGGCCTTCTGTTTTGTGCTTGTTTCCCGGAGCTGCATCCCTGGGGTGCGGCTTTGGTTAATTGCAGATGATTGCTTGTGAGTGTTCAATTTCACTCGGTGAGTCTGCCCAACTGAGGAGCAGCCCCTGAGGTTCCTGCATCCGCCCAACTCAAGATAGCGCCCACCTTAGTTCTTTTTCAGATCTCTCTTTTACCGAGTACCGTTAGAAGTTCAGGAGTTGCAGCACCGTGGAAGCACAGCGTAAGGAACGGATTCTGGTGGTCGATGATGAGGCCAGCATTCGACGCATCTTGGAAACCCGTCTGTCCATGATTGGATACGATGTGGTCACAGCTTCGGACGGCGAGGAGGCGCTGGAGGTTTTCCACAAGCAGGATCCCGACCTGGTGGTGCTGGATGTGATGATGCCGAAGCTGGATGGCTATGGGGTCTGCCAGGAGCTGCGCAAAGAATCGGACATCCCCATCATCATGCTGACGGCGCTGGGAGATGTAGCCGACCGTATCACAGGGCTGGAGCTGGGGGCAGACGACTATGTGGTCAAGCCCTTTTCGCCCAAGGAGCTGGAAGCTCGCATTCGGTCGGTGTTGCGCCGGGTGGCGCGGTCGGCCCACGATGGGATCCCCAGTTCTGGGGTGATTCAAGTGGGGGATATTCGCATCGATACCAACAAGCGGCAGGTCTACAAACGGGACGAGCGCATTCGCCTGACGGGGATGGAGTTTAGTCTGCTGGAGTTGTTGGTCAGTCGGTCGGGGGAGCCTTTTTCCCGCTCCGAGATTTTGCAAGAGGTGTGGGGCTATACCCCGGAGCGCCATGTGGATACGCGGGTGGTGGATGTCCACATCTCGCGGCTGCGGGCCAAGCTGGAAGATGACCCCAGCAACCCAGAGCTGATCCTGACGGCCCGAGGCACCGGCTATCTATTTCAGCGCATCGTTCAGGGAGAGGAACAGGCACGGTCTTGAGAAGGGATCCCTCGCAACCTCTCTTCAAGAGCGGCCTGCACCCGCCTCAACACGCCAACCCAGTCTCCCGGTGTGTCTTGTCGAAACAGTCGCATTACCCCGGGGTACCAGGGGCTATCTTCTCGATGGAGCAGCCAGCGCCAATCGGCGGCAAAGGGGAGCAGCACCCATACCGGCTTGCCCATCGCCCCGGCCAAATGAGCAACGGCTGTATCAACGCTGATCACCAGATCCAACTGGGCAACGGCTGCGGCTGTATCGACAAAACTGCGGAAACGGGATCCCAGCTCCAACACTTGGTGCTGCTCCAATAGGGATCCCAGCGGCCTTAGATCTTCCCCCACCTGCAGGCTAACCCACTGGATGGAAGGCCCATGCAAGTGCTGGAGCAACAGATTCAGAGGACAACTTTTCAGCCTTTGTACGCGGTTGAGCTCAGGATGGGCACGCCGACCGCTGGCCCACACCAGCCCCACCTTCATCCGCTCCTGGGAAAGCTCCGGCCAGGAGAGGCTCGAAGAGGTCTGCGGCCCACTTGCGCGAACGGGACAGACAAGGTAGGGGATGCAGGCAGGGATCGTCTCCAGGGTGGTACCCAACCGCTGTGGCAAGCTGAGCAAAGGCAGATGGCAATCAAAAGAGGGCAAGGGATCCGTTTCCGAGATCACCTGCACCTGGGGCAGGCACCCTCTGAACAGCTCCACGAGGGATCCCTGACAGCGGAGGCAGATTTGCGCTTGGGGATGGGCCTCGGCCAGCAGCGGCAGGTAGCGCACAAACTGAATCGTGTCCCCCAACCCTTGTTCGGCGTAGATCAGCAGGGTCTGGCGGCCCAGAGGGGATCCCGTCCACAGAGGGGAAAGAAAGCGCGGGTAGGTCGCCCCTTGTCGCTGCAGCCGCCATTCGTATTCCCGCCACCCCTCCTCGTAGCGGCCCAGGGTCAGCAAAGCCGTGCCCAGGTTGTAGTGGATCTCCGGCCAGTGGGGGGCCAACTGCAAGCTGTGCCGATAGGCTTCAATGGCCGCTTCCAACCGGTTTTGTTCCTGCAAGATGGTGCCCAGGTTGTTGTGAGGCTGGGCGTCCCTCGGCAGCAGCAAGATGGCCCGTTGCAGACAATCGGCGGCCTCCTCCAAGCGATCTTGCAGGTGCAGGCAGTGGCCGAGGTTAACGAGAATTCGCCCCTCCTGGGGTGCAAGGGCGAGAGCTTGGCGAAACCAGCCTTCCGCTTCCTCAGCTTGGCCATCGAGCATCAGGGCATTCCCCAAAGCTGCCAAGGCATAGACCTGGGGAGGCTGGGCTGCTGCTGCCTGTTGCAACACCTCAATTGCCTGGGCCAATTTCCCCAGGGTGAGCCAACAACTGCCCAATCGGAAAAGCAATTGCCCATCACCGGGGGCAAAGGCCAGGCCCTGTTCGTAGGCTCGCGCCGCTTCCTCTGGGTTGCCGAGCTGCATCCAGGCATCGCCCAGATCCTGCCAGGCCGGCACCCAATCCCCCCGCAGGTGCAGAGCCAGTTGCAAGGGGGTCAAAGCTTGGCGGGGATCCCCCATCTGGAGATAAAGGGATCCCAGCAACGCCTGAGCGGCGAACAGATGGGGATGGGCGCGGGTAAGCTGCCGGCAGAGGTGCAGAGCAGTCTTCAGATCCCCCGCCTGTCGGTAGCGTTGAACCCACGTCAGAGCCGCCTGCGAAGAGGATGGGATCTCGGATCCCCGCTCTGGATCCTGTGACTTAGCCGCTTGCCGATTGTCTTTTCCTCGCCCAAAGCCCCGTGGCACGTCTTTGCCTGATACATTTACGCTGAACACTGCTGAACATCACTGTTCAACTATGCAGCGATAGCATTCTGTTTGTTTCCAAACAGAATGGCGGTATCCCGCAAAGCTTTGAGTAGAATACCCAAAGCGCAGTTTCCGTGTCGTCTTACTACCAATTTTCTGCTTTGCTTTGGCTACCATGTTGGCAGACTCGAAAGTAAACAGAAAGATCAACTGGTAGTAATCCGTACTGAACATATTATACATTATTTTCAGTATAGTTGAGCTTATTATTGACTAGAGTCATGCTCTTTTTTGCCTCTTTTGAGATCCTTTTCACTTCTTAGCGCCCTCCCCCCAGTGTCCAAATGACAGCGGTGGGACAGGATCCCTACCCAGGCTAACAAAAGGTTCCCATTGCCCCGGTTTTCACGGGCCATCCTTGGGGCTCAGTTGCGGCGAAACAGGCTGTCCAAGTAGATGCGTGCCGCCCGCCGGTCGCTCTCCCCGCTTTGGAGCAGGAATAACGAGAGCGCTGCCGTCACCACCCGATCCTGATCCCAGTCGGGATGGCGGGAGAGGTAGTTTTGGAGGGTGTCATGCAGCTCCTCAGGAATTTCGCTCAAAATGCTGACGCTGTGAGAACTCATAGTCCAACTACTCACTCGGGCTTAAGAGGGGAGAAAACGGTATCCCGCAAAACCTGCGGCCACAGCCAAAACTTGGGCAGCTCGAACAGAGCGAACCCGCAACATCAAAACCCAACCTAGATAGGCCAAGAGCCTCAGCAGGCTCGCAAGCAGAAAAGCAAGCAATATAGGTTCATAGCTTGCCCCTATCCCAGCGGATGGGAGGGAGGGCATGCACAACTGTTCCTAAGCCTGTCGTGGGCTGTAGAACAGATGAAGTCTTTTCTGAGGAGAGCGGTTGGGAACACCTCCACACCACTCACCCTCAGGTGCGGCTATTCTGCCCTTTAACCCACGGGGGGTGTCAATCCCAAGTCAGGGATCCAACCGGACAAAAGCCTGCCATTGGCCTTGATGGGATCGAAAAAAACGGCGCGATCCCGTTACGTTTCTCAGGGTGTAGTCGCCTGAACCTTACCCACCTCCACTTTTCCACAGAAACCCCCGATGCCGCCCCCTGAGGGAAAGGCCCTGTGGAAAACGGCCCGCCTGCCTGTGGAAAGCCTGGGGAAAACCTGTGGATTTCTGGGAAATCTGAATTTGTCCAAAAATTTTTGTGTTTGTATAGAGCATTTCTCAGGGCCACTCGACTCGGTAGCGCAAAAACAGCTCCTTGGAGCCACGGCGGCATTCCAGCAGCTTCAACTGGGGCGGGGATCCCTGCACTTGCCAACCCTCAATGCTGGCAGGGGCATCGGCGTATCCACTCAGCAGCACCGGAGCGAGGGTAACCCACAGCTCATCCAAGGCTCCTGCCTGCAGAAATGCCCCCAAAAGCCGCCCCCCACCCAACAACCCCACCCGTTCAATGCCCAAGCTGCGCAGGCGCGCCAGCCGTGCCGGCAGATCCCAATCGGCAGCCACCCAGATATCCTCAAAGCCGGTTCGGTTCTGCCAAATTTGGGATCCCTTGGGAGTTGTCCACAGCCAACGGGTGAGGGGCTGGCGAAAAAACGGCAAATCCTCAGGAATATCCCCGCTGTCGGAACAGATGATCGTCAGGGGCTGGGGAGAGAGGCCCTGAGCGGTTCTGCGTTGGATCAACTCGGGATCCCGAATACGCAGACTGGTGCCGTAGGCCCGCAGAGTGGCGGCCCCCATGATCAAAGCCTGTTGCTGAGCAGCTTGGGTTTCCAAGTGCCGATAGTCCTCAGGGCTGCTGAAGGAGGGCCTCTGCGCTCGGTGGGCTGCGATCTTTCCATCCAAGCTCTGGGCGAAGATGGCTACCAAATGGGGACGATTCAAAGACAAGATTGCTGAGAAAGGGTGGGCAAACCCTACAAATTGACCAGAATAGAGTCAGGCATCGCCGGGGGAACCGTGGCACCGGTCACCAGAGCGCCCACGCGGAACGGATATGCTAGGGACATTTCAATCCTCCACCATCCGGGTTGAAGTCGAGGCCAGTGCATCGACCGTGCAGCGCTGTCTGACAGAGGTGGGATTGTTGCAGCAGTGGATCTGGCCCCAGCAACTGCAGGGATCCCTTCCCGAAAGGCTGGAGCTGGGCAGCACCTTTGCGGCCCAATGGGGCCCCCTCTCGATCATGCACCAGGTGGAAACCCTGCTGCCGGAACGGCTGCGCCTGCTGATGTGGGGAGGAGCCGATGGCTACTGTGACTGGCTGTGGGGGAACGGCTGGGTGCAGTTGCGGGTAGAGGCCGTCTCTCTCCTGCCCTTGGGCTTGGGACAATTGCTGATGCTGCGGCGGCTGCAACAGTTTGCCCAAAGCCAAGAACAGCGCCCCTCTTAGGACTTAAAAAGCGACCTTCCAGCAAAATCCGTGGATCCTCGGCTTGACAAAATGCGTTTCGGTTGAAGCATGCTACTTCTCTAAGGATTTTCCACTACGATAGTTGTAGCAGAGCTTACTCTCCCCGTCCGAGAGGCCCAATGAATCCGCCGACCAGCCCCACCCCAACCGCCATCGAGCAGGAAAAGTTTGAGATCCGCTTGGGAGAAGCCCTCAACCGAGCAGGACTGCTCACCCCCGCCCAACTGGCTCAGGCCATGTGGGAAAAGGCCGACAACCCCTTGATGTTGGGGGAGCTGTGTATGCAGCACGGCTGGGTTGCCCCCCGAGATCTCTACCCATTGATTCCGGTCGAATTGGTGCGCATCGGCGAGATCTTGGTGCTGCATGGGTATCTGGAGCTGGAGCACATCCATCAGGCCCTGATTCAGCAGCGGCAGCACCCGGAGCGCAAGCTGGGGGAGATCTTGGTGCAGCAGGGCTGGGTGCAACCCCACTGGTTGGAATGGGCCTTGGACAAGCAACAGCGGCTGCGGCGCCAGAAAGGAGCTGCCAACAGTTGGGAAGTGATGGTGGAGCAGTGGTCCACCATTCCCGATCAGCCCCCTCTTTATGTCTCCCCTCTACAGGTAGCCCAAGAGACCTACAGAGTTACCCAGCAATACAAAGCCCAGCTGGAGCGCTACCAAGAGCAAATTGCCATCTTAGAAGCGCAACTGGAGCAGCAGCGGCAGCAGCAACAGCTCCTGGTCGAACAGTCGCTGCGGCAGGTCGCCGACCATCAAGCCCGCCAGCAGGAACAGCAGCAGCGCATTGCCCAATTGGAATCCCAAATTCAACAGGAGACAGAACAACAAAAGGCTGCCCAACAGCGCATTCGGGAACTGGAGGAGCAACTCCAAGCCCAGCAAACTCAGGGATCCGCGCAATTGCAAGCCGCCCAAGCAGAGCTGGAGACCCTGCGGCGCCGCTGCCACGAGTTGACAGAATGGCAATCTCAAGCCAAACACCAGCTGCAAGAGCTGGGATCCCAACTGCAGGAGCAGCAGAAGATACAGCAGGCTCAGGCACAGCAGCTCCAAGAGCAAACCCACCTGCGTCATGCTCTGCAGCAAATGGAAGCCCAAGTGGCTGCCCTGAACCAGTCGCTGCAGGAGCACCAACACCAACTCCAACTGGCCCAGTCTACGAAGCAGCGCTTAACTGCCGACCTAGCCCACGTTCGCCAAGAAGCTGCCGAGGCCACCCACCGCTTGCAGGTGCAGCTCCAAGAAACCCAAGCCCAACTGCGAGAAACTCAAGATCGCTTGCAGGAAGCCCAAGCCCAAGTGAGCCAGCTCCAGGCCCAACTGCAGGCGGCCCAAGCGGAAAACCGTGCTCTAGCCGCAGCGCTAGCCGAAGCCCGGCGAACTTCCCCACCTGCAGCTGCACCGACCCCAGCTTCGGAGAAAGCCCGGCCAGAGACAGAGGATCTCAAGGCCCTGACCGTAGCCGACTGGGCAGCCGAGCTGAGTGCCCCAGAAAGCGAATTGCCCCCGCAGCAGTATTTGGGGGAAGAGGACTTGGAAGCCTTGCAGCGGGCCACCCCCTGGGTACAGCGGGTGTTGACCCAATTGCGGGCGGCTGGCCTAATCGACAATGCCGGCATCGAAACCGTCATTCACGCTTGGGAAAAGGAAGGGGGCACCTTCACAGATGTGCTGGCCCACCACAGTGGCCTCAAGCCGGAGACCGTCAAATTTTTCAGCGAAGGGGGCTACTCCGTTCAACTGGCGGGGGGACGCCACGTGGCCGATTACCTCAAGGCTTCTGGGTTGGTCAGCGCCGCCCAAATCGAACAGATCCAGAAGCACCTGCCGCCAGGCGGATCCCTGTGTCAGGCCCTTGCCCAAGCCGGGATTCTACGCCGGGCCACTGCCCTGTATTTCGAGCGCCACTTCGGCAGGCAAAAGCCCCGCCGCCCGCTGCGGGAAGAGCTTTAGAGGAACCATGCTCTATCGCTGACGCCAACGACCGACAAGGGATCCGAATACAGACACAAGCTGCCAACAAGATGCCAATTAGACTAGAAACTAGATAGATCATCAGAAGCGACCGGTTTCTCACCCCTGAGAGACCCAAGTTACTCGGTAGTTGTGTCGATCTCTTCTGCTATGACTACGGAAGCTCCAACTCGACCTGCTCAGCAGTTCTCGCCCTCGAGAACCCAGGTTCGCCAGCCCTACCCCCACTTCAAGGTGATCGTCTTGGATGACGATTTCAATACCTTTCAGCACGTTACGGAATGTCTGCTGAAATACATCCCCGGCATGACTTTGCCCCTAGCGCGGCAACTGACCGTGCAGGTGGATGCCGAAGGGCAAGCAGTTGTTTGGGTCGGCCCTCAAGAACAGGCGGAGCTCTACCATCAGCAATTGCTGCGGGAGGGGTTGACCATGGCCCCCTTGGAGCCGGCCTGAAGCACCAGGCGTTCGTAGCTGCGCTCAACTGCTGCCAACAGCTCCGCTTGGCCCCAACCGGCGTAAAGGCTGCTGGCAATGGCCAGCCCACCCGCCCCCACCCCTTCCTTGACATAGCCCCGCTCGTAAGCCTGTAGAGGCAGATAGCGGCTATTGGCAAAGCTCAGTTGGGTGGCCAAAAGGGGAGCAACCCCCAACAACTCTGCCAAGGCCACCGTATTGCCCGAGGGATCCTCTGCCACCCAGCGGGTAGTTCCCACAACCACGTTCTCCGGGGGCCAAGGGATCCCCTGCTCTTCCCCCCAGCGCTGCATCAAGGCCAGCACCGCCAACATTTGGGTTCCCCCTGCCAGCAGCACCGCTCCCCGTTGCGCTGCGCCCATCGCCAACCCGGCCACAAAGGGCTGCATGGGATCCCCCACTGCCGCCACCACCTCAGCAGCAGAAGCTCCCCTTGGCAGACGGGCCAATCCCTGCCGGGCCAAGGCCAGCTTTTGGGCGTGGTTGCAGACCGGGTGGCTGCTGTTTACCATGCCCTCTGCTGCCCACCCCAGTCCCAACAACACCGCCAGCGCCGTGGTGGTGCCCCCTGCCACACACTCCCCAATCACACAGTAGCCTTGCTCCAGCCGGGATCCGCGGTCGTACCCTTCTTGCCACAGGGATCCCACCTGCTCCAAAGACAGAGCCTGTCCTGTGCTCAAGCAGCGGGCCACTCCCCCAGAGCTCACCATTTCTGCCCCCGGCAAAGGTTCCGGCAAGCCACAATCGAACACTCGGCACGGGATCCCCAACTCCCTCAGGATGGCGCAGCTGATCACCACTGGGGAAGGATAGCCATCCGGAGAGGTGGGCAAGCGGTGAGAATGGCCCGCTAGCAACACTTCCCCATCGGCAAGAGCTGTGTAGCGACGCAAGGAGGGGGTAGCGCCGGCAGCCGAAATGCCGGGAACGAGAGCCGTTTCGGTAAACCCCAAGCAGGCCAGAAACAGAGGTCGGGATCCCTGCACCCGTTCGCACCACCGCCGGGCCACAGCCGGCTGAGTGTAAGCCTTAACGCAAGGAAACGGAAGCATACCGGACACCGAGGCAAACAAGCCAGAGTCTATCCTGAGCCAGAAGGGCGGGATCCCGTACTCGCAGGAGGGGTTGCCTCCTGCTGAGGCAATCGGATTCGGATAGGATGGGTATACCCAATGCAGTTTATTCAGGGCAAACGGAAGGCCATGAGCTTCTTCGACTCTGAGATCGTCCAAGAGGAAGCCAAGCAACTGTTTCAGGATTTCCAAAACCTGATGCAGCTTGGTCAACGGTACGGCCAATTCGACCGGGAAGGCAAAAAAATCTTCATCGAACAGATGGAGGAGTTGCTGGAGCGCCAGCGCATTTTCATGAAGCGGCTGGAACTCTCCGACGACTTTATGGCTCAAATGACCATCAAACAACTGCAAACTCAGCTTGGGGGGTTTGGGCTCTCCCTGACCCAAATGTTTGACCAAATGCACCAGACCCTAGAGCGCATGAAAGCTGAGGCAGACGCTGAGCGTTGACCCCCAAGAACGACCTACACGAAGGGATCATGTCTTCTTCCCGCCAGACCCGCAACCAGAAATTGATTCTGGAGGTGCTAGAGCATCGTTCACAACCCCTTTCGGCGCAAGAGATCTTTTTGGAGTTGCGCAATGCCAACCACACCGTCGGTCTGGCCACGGTTTACCGAGTTTTGGATGCTCTGCGCAATGAGGGCAAGCTGCAGGCGGTCAACTTGGGAGATCAGCAGACCTACTACCAGGTTCTGCCCAGCAATGGCCACAACCGCCACCACCTGATCTGCACCGAATGTCGGCGGGTGGTGCCTTTGCCCGATTGTCCGGTGGAAGATTTGGAGGCACAGCTTTCCAGTCAGTACCAATTTGCGATCGAGTACCATGTGCTTGACTTCTACGGCGTCTGTGCCCAGTGCCGTAGAGGGGTTGGGCCAAGCCCGGACTCACGGCGTTCCTCTTTTCTCAAAGCTAAGCCCAAATGATGAGCTATCTCTGGACGGTGTTGATCGGGCTGGCCGGCGCCCTGATCGGGGTCAAGCTGAGGCTTCCGGCAGGAGCGCTGGTGGGCTCCATGGTGGCGGTGGGTTTGGTGAATGTCTGGGGGGCGATCCCAATTCCCGCTCCCCCAGCCGGGATCCGTTTTGCCATGCAGGTGGTGTTGGGCATTCTTTTGGGTACTAAGCTCACTGCCGATACGCTTCTGGCCCTGAAAGATCTGTGGCGACCAGCCCTGCTCTGTACGGTGATTGCGGTGGGCACGGGGGTCTTGTCGGGGTACCTGATCTCCCGTTGGCTGGGGATCGAGCGCTTGACTGCCATCTTGGGCACAGCTCCAGGAGGCATTTCCGACATGAGCCTGATAGCCCTGGACATGGGAGCCCAAACCAGCACAGTGGTGGTCATGCACTTGGCACGCCTGATCAGTGTCGTCGTGGTCGTCCCCTGGGTGGTGCGGCTGTTGGTTCAGCCGGGCACGAGTTAGCTAGACCGCCGGGAAGCCCCGCCCTCTGTGCATCAGCATGAGTGCCGGAGTATGTCACGAAAGTCCTCGGAGCAGAGACGGTGGGTGGGTTAGACTAGGGGCGATACAGAACTTAACAACTGAACCGCCGCCTTGGAACTTTCCCCTTCTCCCCTCACCTGCCATGCCGCCGCTGCCGGATCCCCTTGGAGCGCTGCTCTCCGTTCTGCAGATGGCTCTTTGGGCAATGTCTCCTCTGGCCAAGGCGATTGGTGGCCTCTACAGCTGCATTGGCAGGGGGAGCCAGACCCGGTACAGCCTGAGCTGGTGCAGGTGGATCCCGTGCTGCGCTTGCTGCTTTTGGGGGATGGCTTTACCACCCGTAATCTTGCTGCCTTGATCCAAGAGCCGATTCAGGCTCATCTGCTGGACACGGGCCGGGTTGATTTACAGGCAGAGCAGGGCACTGCCCCCAAGTCCATGCAACAGCTGGCCAGAGATTTGGGGCGGCTGGGATCCCCTTTGATGCGGCGGCGGGTTTGGCTGTGCGGGGCAACCTCTCAGCAGCCCTTGCTCTATGCCACCTCTTGGTGGAACTCCGAACATCTGGTTCAATACTTGCCCCATCCCGATCGGCCCATTGGCCAAAATCTGATCCAAGAAAAACTGGAGACCTTTCGCGAGCTGCGCGGCCTTTACCACGGCGAGGCAGACCCGGTTGCCCGGCTGCTGCAGTGTCCCGGTCCCTTCTGGGCTAGGCATTATCTTTTGTTGCACAGGGGCCAGCCTTTGACCGTCATCTACGAGGTGTTTTCTCCACGGCTGGCCGCAAGGGCCCTGTCCCGCTAGCGCGACGGAGACCTCCAACGGCGCACGGCTGCGGTGATGGCGGCTGCCACCTGCGGATCCAATTGGGCGCTGGCGGAGATGCGCTGATAGTCCTCTGGGGTCAGCTAGAAATCGCAGGAGCCCCGCACTGTACCCGTAGGGTCAGTGTCGGGAGGAATGCGGAAGTTACGATAGAACCATGACCCAAGTCCTGA
>NZ_JBSSAG010000022.1:0-46118 GCF_054058395.1 Thermostichus sp. OS-CIW-26
ACAAAGGCATCCATTGTCGCATCCAACTTTGCGGCCTGGGACTGGGACACCTTGAGTTTGCAAGCTACAGTCAGGACTTGGGTCATGGTTCTATCATAACTTCTGCATTCCTCCCGACACTGACCCTACGGGTACAGTGCGGGGCTCCTGCAATTTCTAGCTGACGATCCTCTGCTGGCCGACTTTGTCTATTGCGCTACATTTGTCCTCACCTGTATCTGGAGCTGGCGACGGGGGCAGCAAGCCCATCTGCAGATGAGACGGCTGTGGGGCAACTGGCGGGCTGCTATTCCTTGGGGATCCCTGCTGCGGGTGGTGCCGGCTTTGGTAGTGCTCTCCATCGGCACAACTTTACTGATGATCTACCTGATATCTTGGCTTGCACCAGAGCTGGCGGAGTCGATGCTGCACTCACTGGGGGAAGAGGATAGGGAAACGGCCTGGCCGCAGGTGTATCAGGGGTTGCGCTGGCTCTCGATTGGGGTGGTGGCCCCCATAACGGAGGAGTGGCTGTTTCGCGGCATCTTGCTACACCGCTGGGGCCTCAAGTGGGGCCTCTCCAGAGGTCTGCTGGCTTCTTCTGGGGTATTTGGCCTGCTGCACCCCAACCCCGTCGGGTTGACGGTGTTCGGCCTGGTGATGGGCCTGTTCTACCTGCAGACCCGCTCCCTGACCTTGCCTGTCTTGGCTCATGCCTTGAACAATCTCTTGGCTTTAGCGCTGGGATCCCTAGGAGGGGGAAGGATGGAACCAGCTGATCCAGTCGGGGCTTTCCACCTCTACTTCGGCCTGTTCTGTCTGGGGATAGCTGGGTTCATTTTGGTTCCCTTCGTCCGCTTCCATTGGCCGGAGCGTGGGGCTTGCTTGCCCTATTTCCTGAACCGCTGAGTATTGACTTCCTCACACTTTCCCTCCTGTCTGACGGACTTGTCTGACAGAAGAGCGCTGCCGTGGGATCCCCATGGGAAGTAGCGGAGGTTTGATTGATAAGGAATGCAAAGAAAACGCCAAAAACTGTCACTCGATCTCGGGAAAAAGCTGTGTGGATGGGGATATCCTGAAATAGGCAGCAACAGATTCCAGTGCAAAGTTTAGCTGTGGCTCGCCGGCCGATGGGGTAGTCGTTGGGCCGGGGGTCAGCCCAGAGGGTCAACATGGAAAGGCGGTCTTTTCTGCAAAAACTCCTCCTGGTTGCTGCCGGTCTTGGCCTATCCCCTGGCTGGTTGAGGGGCCGGGCTGAGCGATATGGGCAAGCTTTGGCGGCTGGCTCCCGCAAGCTGGCTGTTCTCATCGGTATTAACCGCTACCTTGGCGAGGGATCCGCGCTACAAGGGTGTTTGACAGATGTGGAGTTGCAGCGGGAGCTACTCCTCTATCGCTTTGGTTTTGACCCGGCAGACATTCTCACCCTTACCGATGGGGCAGCCACGCCGGCTGGGATCCAATCGGCCTTTGCAGAGCACTTGGGGGGTCAAGGTCACACGGCTGAAACGGTAGTGGTGCAGTTTAGCGGCTATGGCCAGTGGCGGCTGGGATCCGCGCCCAACTGTTGGCAGCCGGTGCTGCTGTTGTCTGGCTCTGAGGGAGTGGCAGCAATGGAGCTAGACAGCTTTTTCCGGCTTTTGGAAGGCTTGGGCACTGCCCAGATCACCACCCTTCTGGACTGTGGCTTTACCTATGTCTCGCCGTCGGTGCGAGGCAACTTGCAACTGCGTTCCCGTCCCCCAGCCGCGATCTCGGACTCCAAGGACTCCGTCCCGCTGGCGCGATCGGAGCCGCAGCGGGTTTGGCCGTCTCCGCCCAAGGGCTTGCTGATTTCGGCCACCACCCCGCAAGACTTGGCAGCAGAAGCCGCTTGGCCAGGATTCTATGCTGGGGTACTCACCTATCTGCTGACGCAGTACCTGTGGGAAACCACGCCTGCCACTCGTCTGCTGGTGGCCTTTAACCAAGTGGTTAGCCGGCGAGAGCTGGGCCTATTCGCCTGCCAACGCCCCACCTTGGAAGGCCAAGACACTGCTCGACACATCCACCCCTATTTTCTTGCGCCCACGCAGGCAGGGGTGAGCGGGGTAGTCCAAGAAGTGAAGGGGAATCGGGCTCAGGTGTGGTTAGGCGGGATCCCATCGGCGGCCCTGTGTGGTTTGCAGCCGGGTACTCTTTTGGTTCCCATTCCCGCCGATCCTTCCGCCTCTTCGCCGACGCCGCTGCTCATGCGTTCTCGCAGTGGGCTGTTGGCTCAGGTTCAGATGGCCAGTCCGGAAGGGCAGCTTCCCCCTGTGGGCACACCTTTGCGGGAGCAGCTGCGCGGCCTCTCCAGCACGCTCAAGCTTTTGGTTGGCCTAGAGGAGAACCTGGGCCGCATTGAAAAGGTGGATCTGACCAATGCCATTGCCGGCTACAGCTGGATGGAAACGGCCAACCCCCGCGAGCGACAGGTGGACTGTTTGTTGGGCCGCATCACCCCGGAAATGGCCACTGCTTTTAGGACTCCGTCCCGCTGGCGCGAACGGTCGGATACCCTGCTCAAACCCCTGGAAGTGAACAGCTACAGCCTGTTCTGGCCGGGGCGAGAATTGCTCCTGAATTCCTGTGGCCCAGCAGGAGAGGCTGCAGCAATGGCCGTCCAGCGGTTAGCTCCCCGTCTTGCCCATCTGCTGGCTGCCAAACGTTTGCGCACCACTCTCAATGCTGTTTCCTCTTCCTTGGCGGTGGTGGCGGAGTTGGCTGTCAAAGGTAGAGCTGCCAATCGCGCCAGCGGGACGGAGTCCTTAGCTCCCCCGTTGGCGGCACGCCTTGTCCAGTCCGCAACTTCCGCTCCTGCTGAGGTGGGTATGCAGCGGTTTACGCGAGGGGATCCCTTGCATCTCACCCTTTGCAACAACAGCGATCAGCATCTGTTCGGCTACCTGTTGCTGATCGACCCGACCGGACAACTGCACCTGCTGGCCCCCCTGCCTCAGGACAACTTCACCACACCTCTTCGCCTGGAAGCCAAGGGCAGTTTAACTTTGCCACCCTTGCCGGAGGTCGATGGCGAGCTGCGCTCTGCTGTGAGCTCTGACTTGCTCACCTGTCATGCCCAAGGGCTGACGGAGCTGTTGTTTGTGGCCAGCACCCGACCCCTGTCCGCCAGCTTGGAAGCCCTCAAGGCTATGGCCCGCAAACTGGGGGTAGCCCGTTCGCCGATGTTGCTCAATGGGCCGCTGGAATGGACGCAAACGCTCCTCGAGGAGTTGACTCAGCGTGCCCCCGATCGCGCCAGCGGGACGGAGTCCTTAGGGGATCCCGACTTGCGTTGGCTGGATCCCGCCCAATCCATCACCCTTTCCCTTACCTATTTGCTGGTTTAGCTCAGCAGCAGGGCAAACAAGCCACAGAGGGCAATACCATCGAAAACCCCGGCCCCGCCAATGCTGAGAATGCCTGAGCAATTGCGCCGCAACACCTCCGGCAAGTGCAGGAGATCCGCCCCGATAAGGGTACCCAAAACCCCGCCGGCAAAGGCCACCGCTGGCGCCTGATCCCCTGCCCAAAACAGAGCGGCTAAGGCTGCCGTAGCCGGGGCAATCAAGGGGTTCATTTGAATGCCGATCCCCGGCACCACGTGGGAAGCATAGTAGCTGACCAAGGTTACCAGCGCCGTTACCGCCAGGATCAGCACGCTATCGGCCCGCCCAAATTGGTATAGGGCCAAGAGCACCGGGATCAGCCCCCCGCCCACGTTTAAGGCAATCACCGTCTCCTGGGAAAGCTTGGTCAAAGGGATCCCCCAGAACTGCCGCATCCACAAGCTAGCTAGGTCTTCTACCAGCGTCACCTCGCATTTCACCCGATAGAGGGGAATATTGACCGAGCTGCCCACAAGCACTGCCAAGAGCAGCAACAACGCCCCATCTCGGGAAAAGCCCAATTTCCCCACTGCCAGCGCCACCACATCCACCGCCAACCCCAACCAAACCAGCGGCAGCAGCAGCAACAGCACTACAAACAACAACAGCGAGACCGGTAAGTAGAACATGGCAGGGATCCCAACTTTTCTTCAGCCTATCAGGACTCGGTTCAACTTTTCTCAGCTGCGTGCCCCCTGAGAAAGTTAGGTTTGCAACTAAACTTTATTCGTTTCAGGATCTCAAAGGCCAAAAATGAGGTTGCGAATATCCCGATCGCGTTAGCGGGACGGAGTCCTTGAAATATTGCGGCCAGCCCTCCAGTCGCCAGGAGTTTTAGCCATAACGATTTGATAGCGCGGATCTCCATAAAACCGAATTTTGATGTGATTAGATTCTTCAACAGTCTCGAAGCAAAGGTCGCGCAGATACTGTTCAGTATGAATGTTCCACTTGCGGTAGTCTCTGAAGATGTAGCCCTACAGGACAGGCCGGCAGAGGTGCTGCAGATCCTGGGCTAGGCATGGCCCGCTACTACGGGAATGGGGGGATGCCTGCTGGCGAGACTCCGCCACACCAGGGATCCCAGCCCAACAGCCACTCTGGTCGCAGGGACGCCGTTCCCCAAGGCGCGGCAAACGAGCCCCAGTAGGACAGACCACAGCAAAACAACCAATACCCACAAGACTAGACCCAACAGCGGGCCCGCCAAGCCTGCTTCCAGATTGGTCAAAAACTGAAGGCCACCATCACCAACATCAAGGGCAACGAAGTTACTTTCCAGATTTGAAGATATCAGAGAAGATAGCAGAATCGGCAAAGTCCAGCTGCTCTGGGCGCAAAGCAAGACAGAGCTCTCGAAAAATTTGAGTTAACCGCCTATCATGCAGACCATCATCATGACTGTGGGCACCTCCTTGCTCACCAACCTTGACAAAGACCTGCAGCCGCAGCGCCCCTGGGTGGGACAAAAAACCATCGGGGATCCGGAGCAAGCGCTGGCCTGGATGAAAAGAACCGATCTGGAGCTGATCAGCGCCGATCGCGCCAGCGGGACGGAGTCCTTAACCAACACCTACTACCGCCTGGATCCCACCCCCGGCGATGCTTTGGTTCTGCTGCACTCCGCAACCCCCCATGGGCTGGAGTGTGCCCGGATTTTGAAGCTCTTCTTTGAAAGAGAACTGGGCCAACAACAGGTTTCTCTGGTGCCCCTTCCCGGCATCGACTACGAGCTAGAGGGATCCTCTCTGGAGCGGATGGCCGAGCTGTTGAAACAGTTGGCAGAGAGCGCCAAGGGGATCGTCACCTTTGCCGCCACCGGTGGGTTCAAAGCCCAAGCCATGATCATGGCTGTGGTGGGCAGCCAATTGGGGATCCCAGTTTGCTACATCCATGAGCAATACAAGTCTTTGGTCTACCTGCCCTACCTACAGCCGGAAGTTCAGCCCCGGATCCCTCGGGCAGGTCTTCCCGATCGCGCCAGCGGGACGGAGTCCTATCGCGCCAGCGGGACGGAGTCCTTTTCAGGCCGACCTCGCTCCGAAGTCATCCAGCTGCAGGTCGACAGCAGCCACCACCGTCCTCGCAGCTGGGTCAAGGTGGAAAAACTCCTGCGAGACATTCCCTGGGTGGATCTGGTCCGCTACGACCCGCACGCTTACTCTGCCCCCAAAAACAGCGTCAAAGCTGCAAACCGCAAAACAGAGGACGGCCCTTGTGGATCCATCTCCACCAGAGCCAGGACACCCACCTTGCTGTCAGGGTAGAGACCACCGGTTACACCCCTGAGCACCTGGAGCAGGCCGCCGCTGAGTTGCGGGAGCGCTTGGGTCGTCTGGTGTGAGTTCCCCCCAGGGAAGGAACAGGCCAAGATCCACCCCCGGCCTTTCGCGAGGTGAGCGCGGGGCATTTTGTGGCTTGTCACCTGGTGCCCTAGGTAGCCCTCAAGGGATCCCGGCCACGCCGGTTTGGCGGGCAGCCTGGATTACCGCAGCGGCCACCTGGGGAACCACCCGCCCGTCGAAGACCGAGGGGATGATCCAGTGGCGATCCAGGTCTTCGGCAGGGATCAAAGCCGCAATGGCCTGAGCGGCAGCCACACACATCTCGGTGTTGATCTGCTTGGCCCGGCAGTCGAGGGCGCCGCGAAACACGCCCGGAAAGGCCAGCACGTTGTTGATCTGGTTGGGGTAGTCGCTCCGCCCAGTGGCCATCACCGCCACCTGATCGCTCACCAGCTCGGGCTGAATCTCCGGCACCGGATTGGCCAAAGCAAACAGGATGGGATCCGGTGCCATTTTTTCTACCATCTCCACTGTCAGGGCATTGGCCACGCTCACCCCAATAAACACATCCGCTCCCACCAAGGCTTCCGCCAGGGATCCCTTCTCCTCGACGGCAATGGCCGCCTTCTCGGGGGTGAGATCGGAACGGGAGCGGCTGAGGATCCCTTGGCGGTCGCAGACCAGGATGTGGGCTGCCCCGGCCCGCCGCAGCAGTTGCGTCACGGCAATGCCGGCTGCCCCGGCCCCGTTGAGGACAATGCGCACCTCGTCTAGGCTCTTTTTCACCACTTTCAGGGCATTCAGCAGCGCCGCCAGCACCACAATGGCGGTGCCGTGCTGATCGTCGTGAAACACCGGCAGGTTGAGGCGGGCCTTGAGCTGAGACTCAATGGCAAAGCAGCGAGGGGCGCTGATGTCTTCCAGGTTAAAGCCGCCAAATCCCGGCGCCAGGCGCACCACCGTCTCTACAATTTCCCCCACCTCCTGAGTGGCCAGGCACAGAGGAAAGGCATCGATATCGGCAAAGCGCTTGAACAGCGCCGCCTTCCCCTCCATCACCGGCAAAGCTGCCTCCGGGCCGACATTCCCCAAGCCCAGCACCGCACTGCCATCGGTTACAATGCCCACACTGTTGCCCTTGATGGTGTACTCATAGACCGCGGCGGGGTTGGCAGCAATTTCCAGAGAAACCCGCCCTACCCCCGGCGTGTAGGCCATGGCCAGATCGGCGGCGCTCTCCAGGGGGCTTTTGGCCACCACTTGCAGTTTTCCCCCTCGATGCAGCTCAAAGGTGCGATCTACCACCCGCTCCACTTTCACATTGGGTAGGGCAGCCACGGCGGCGCGAATTTGCTGGGCATGCTCGCTGCTGACGGCATCCACCGCGATCTCCCGTACCGTCTCCGCAGGGGATTGGTGGATGAGATCGATCTGGCTGAGGCTGCCTCCCACTTCCGCAATGGCCTGGGTGACGCGGGCTAGGGCTCCCGGCTGGTTGAGCAGGCGAATGCGCAGGGCAATGCTATAGCTGGAGCTGGGGGTGAGTTTTGTCATAGCTCCCTATGGTAGACGAAAAATCCGCTTCCGACTTGCACACCCTGGCCAACTGGCTGGAGGGTTACTACAGCAACCGCGCCCAGGCGATGGCAGAGCCGGTGTGGTTTGTGCCGGTCAGCCTTTGGTACGTGCGCCTTCCCCACCTGTTCTCGGAGGGGATCGGCTTTTTTACCGAGCAATTTAACCAGCACACGCCGGGCCAGTTTTATCGCAGCCGGGTGCTCCAGGTATTGGGGGATCCCTTGCGGATCGAGAACTACAAATTGCGGGATCAAGCAGCTTGGGCAGGTGCCTCTCAGGATCCGCAGCGCTTGGCGCAGCTCTCCTTGGCCGACCTGGAGCATTTGCCCGGTTGTCGCATTTTGGTGGAAAAGCGCCCAGACTGCTACCACGGCGAAATGCTGCCAGGTGGAGAATGTCGTCTGAACCCCGGGGATAGCACCTATATCCACATCGAGTTCGACCTCACCCCCAGCGAATTCATCACCTGGGATCGGGGCTTTGACGCCGCCACTGGCCAACAAACCTGGGGATCCCGCGCCGGACCCTACCGTTACCAAAAAGGGATCCCACCGGCTCCTCTTCAGGTCTGAACCTTCAAAACAGGAAGGGAAACAGATCTCGAAACCCTTTGCGCAGCCTGAGCAAAAAGATCAGCCGCTCCACCTCTGGAGAGACAGATCCGGTTTCGGGCCGAGCTGCCAAGGCTTCCTGGAGTTCCAGAGCTTCGTCGGCGGTGAGGGGCTGATTATCGACCGGAGAGCGAGCCCGCAAGTCGGGCTGGGCCCGCAACACCTCTTCCGGGATCTCATCGGCAGGGGGCAGTGCCCAAGCTTCCGGCCAAAGCAGCAGCAGACCCGCGCAGCAGCCCAGTCCTGCACTCCAGAGCCGTTGGCCCATCCGACCGGTTCTCCTAGCGTTGTCCAGTAAACTACCCGACTCCGACCGCTAAGCGGTACGGAGCGGGCTTTCAGTAGCCCTGAGCCTGCTCTGCTCTACCAGAGAACAAAACAGGCCCGAACCTCTAGGCCGGTTTACGGCAGCCCCCAAGAGCGCAATTACGTTTGCACCATTCAAGTCCACATCTCCTTCCCATCCACAGTGCCCACACTTGAACGACTTACCACTGCGATAGGATTGCGCAGGGTCGGGATGGATGTGCAAACACCGGTGGCAGGTCTGCGACGTGTAGGCAGGCGGCACAAGAATCAGAGAAACCCCTGCAACCCTCGCCTTGTATTCCAGAAACTGGCGTAGTTGGTAGAACGCCCAACTGTTGGCCCTGCGCCGCTCGGCTTTGCTGCGGGGTTGTTGATTGACTCTTTCCCGGATCCCTGTCAGGTCTTCCAGGGCAATAGCGCTGTTTGTGGTCTTTGCCCTAGAGACAATAGCTTTGGAGATGCGATGATTGACCCACGCCTGAAAGCGCCTCTCCTTGCCAGACAGCCGTTGCAACAGTTGACGGCATCTGCGCCGCGAACTGCGTGTGCCCTTACTGGCTTTGCGTTGGAGTGCCGCCCTCAGCTTGGAGTAGTGGTCTCGGATTCGGTTCAACTGCTGTCCATTCCAGTTATCACCCTCTGACGTATGGGCAATATCTGTCCTCCCCAGGTCCACCCCCAGCACTCTGCCCGTGCGTTGCGGTGGGGATGGCTCCGCTTCCACACAGATTTGAATGGAGTAGGAGCCGTCTTTACGCTTGACCAGAGTGGCGGATTTGGGATTGGAGCCCGCCAGCCGTTCTCTCTGGTAGCGGCCAATCGCCAGCTCAAAGCGCTCCCGACCCTCCACCGTGGTCAGCGACACCGACCAGTCTTTCTCGCGAAACGAAAAGATACGTGCATCGTAGGTAGCGAAGCCCCCTTTGAACGCTTTGACGGGGCGGTTTTTCTGTTGGGCAACTTTACGGGCGCCGGCCAGCCGTCTGCAGACCTGCTGAGCCAAGTTACTGGATAAGCCGAACCGGGCACGGATTTCGCGGTAGCACAGAGACTGGAGCTTAACGGCGTTGGCGACTTTCTCCGGCGTGTTCTGGTTGACCCAATTCAAGGCTTGGCCAAAAGCCTCCAAAGTCGCGTCCAATTTGGCGGCTTGCGACTGGGACACCTTGAGCTTGCAGGAGACGGTCAGGACTTGGGTCATGGTTCTATCATAACTTCCGCATTCCTCCCGACACTGACCCTACGGGTACAGTACGGGGCTCCTGCGATTTCTAGCTGAACTCCACCCCTTGAAGGGATCCCTCCCAACCTTTCCCAACCCCTCGACCTGTTGCTGGGGGAAAGGGGGGGATCCCTTTAGCTGGCCATGGCTTCCGAGCGCTCTTGGATCACCCGATCCACGATGCCGTAAGCCTGAGCTTCCGTGGCCGAGAGGTAAAAGTCTCGCTCCACATCCCGCTCGATTTTCTCCAGCGGTTGGCCGGTGGTTTGCGCCAAGATCTCGTTCATGCGTCGTTTGACTCGCAGAGTTTCGCGGGCGCGAATTTCAATGTCGCTGGCTTGGCCTTGGATCGTGCCCAGCGAAGGCTGGTGCAGCATGATGCGGGAGTGGGGCAGGGCAAACCGCTTGCCCTTGGTGCCAGCAGCCAACAAAAAGGCTCCCATTGAAGCTGCTTGGCCCACGCAAACCGTAACGATATCTGGCTTGATGTGGTTCATGGTGTCGTAGATGGCCATGCCCGCCGTCACAGAGCCACCGGGAGAATTGATGTACATCACAATGTCCTTTTGCGGATCCTGCGAGTTGAGGTAGAGCATCACCCCCACGATGGTATTGGCCAAGCTATCGTCAATGGGCTCGCCGATAAACAAAATCCGCTCTTGGTACAGGCGATCGTCAAGGCTAATCCACTGGCTATAGGGCTCGCCGGGCAAACGGTAGGGAACCCGAGGCACTCCAATCGGCATAAGTTTCTCCTGGCAAAGTATGAAACACAGAACGACGCGCTTGTAAGATATCTTCCGCGCTCAAATCCAGCTGGGGCAAAACCGAGGAAACAATGCGTCCAGATCCAGTTTTGACCTCGCCTTCGTATTCTCCGCCAACCCAGCGCACCGCGGAAACGGACTGCTTGGCTGGATCCACTGGGATCCCACGGGCAGCGTAATCTTTGCGCTTGTCTTGATAATCGTGTTTTTCATTGTCTACTCCGGGGGAAACGACTTCCACCACCAACAGCGGCAGGGGCATGTGCAGGCAAGGATTCCGCAACCGTTTCCCAGCAAGCTCACATAGCGGGATGCAAAGCCATCACCTCTGGATTGCGCAACCGAGCCTTGGCTGCGGGCACTTCGACCTCAACTTGGCCCAAGCTCAGGCGTTGGATGGGCAAAAACTTGGGCAATTCCGCAACCAGAAACAGCTCAATGAGGGTGTTCATACGCTCCTCGGCTTCCCGAATGGACCCGTCTTCAGGTTCAACCCGTCCTTCATAAAGCCCGTCCGTGAGGTGGAGGTACTCCTCCGCCGTTAAAGGCTGTACGGGAACTTGAACCATCGACGGATCCCTCTGCTTCAGTTTTTGGCTGTTGCCAACTTCGGCACGCCTTTGGAACTGGTCAGCACCTGATCGATGAGGCCGTAGGCTTTGGCTTCCTCTGGTGTCATGAAAAACAGCCGCTCTGTGTCCTTCTTGATCCGCTCCATAGGCTGGCCCGTGCTGCGGGACAGTTGCTCCAGCATCATGTTGCGCAAAGTCAGAATCTCGCGGGTGCGAATTTCGATGTCGCTGGCCTGTCCACGGGTGCCCCCATAGGGCTGGTGGAGCACGATCGTGGCATTGGGCAGACTGGCCCGAAATCCTTTGGCTCCTGCTGCCAACAACATGGCCGCCATCCCAATCGCATTGCCGATGCAGATAGTATGCACAGGCGGCTTGATGTAGTTCATGGTGTCCAGAATGGCAAAGGCCGCTGTGTCGTAGTTATAGGTGCCCGTCGAGTTGATGTACATCTTGATCGGCTTTTCCCGATCCTCGTACTGCAGATACAGCAGTTGCTCGATGATCAGCTTGGTGACGTTGGCATTCGACTCCTCTGCAAGGGGCAAGCCCAGGTAGACAATGCGCTCCTGCAACAGCAGCGAAGCCAAATCCGGAGGCGGGGTACGAACCGGAGCGCCGCCATAGTAGTAGTAGGTCGATTGCACCATGCCAGAGTTCTCCTACGCCTGGGTCTGTTCAACTGAAAAACACCAAAAAAACAACACTTGAGGACCACAAGGGATCCGCAGCATCCCAACGGATCCCTTGCAGTCTGAGGACCTCTCAAAGCCAGCTTTACTCCGCCCCTTGAGGCAAGAGAACCCGCTCCGGCTCCGTGACCAGCACCTTGGGCTTGCGCTCCTCATCCACATCGATGAGCACCTCCGATCCCTCCTGGACATGCCCAGTCAGGATCTCTTCCGCCAGGATGTCTTCCAGCAGGCGTTGGATGGCGCGGCGCAGCGGGCGTGCCCCGTAGCTGGGGTTATACCCCTCCTCCACCACCAAGTCTTTGAAGCGGTCGCTGACCGTAAGGCGGATTTTCTTCTCCGTCATGCGGTCAAACACTTCCTTGAGCAGGATGTCGGCAATCTGCTTCACCTCATCCTTGGTCAGTTGCCGGAAGACGATGATCTCGTCCACGCGGTTGAGGAACTCCGGACGGAAGTACTGCTTCAGCTCCTCGTTCACCAAGTTGCGGATGCGGTTGTAGTTGGCATCCTCGTCGTTGGTGTTGAACTCGAAGCCGAGGCTGCCGCCGCCCTTCTCGATGACCTTCGAGCCGATGTTAGAGGTCATCACGATCAGGGTGTTCTTGAAGTCCACCGTGCGGCCCTTGGCATCGGTCAGGCGGCCATCCTCCAGGATTTGCAGCAATAGGTTAAACACATCCGGGTGCGCCTTCTCGATCTCATCGAAAAGCACCACCGTGTAGGGGCGACGCCGCACCGCTTCTGTGAGCTGACCCCCCTCGTTGTAGCCCACATAGCCCGGCGGGGATCCAATCAGCTTGCTGACCGTGTGCCGCTCCATGTACTCCGACATGTCGAGGCGGATCATGGCCGACTCGGAGCCGAAGAAGTAAGCTGCCAAAGCCTTGGTCAGCTCGGTTTTGCCCACCCCTGTTGGGCCGGAGAAGATGAAGCTGGCGATGGGGCGGTTGGGATTTTTCAGCCCCACCCGAGCGCGGCGGATGGCCCGGGAGATGGCCCGCACCGCTTCGTCTTGGCCGATGATGCGCTGGTGCAGGGTTTCTTCCATGTTCAGCAGCTTCACTGACTCGCTCTCGGTCAGCTTGGCCACCGGCACCCCCGTCCAGGCGCTGACCACTTGGGCCACGTCCTCTTCGGTTACCTCAGGCATTTCGCTGCGGCTGCTCTCCTCGGCTTTTTTGGCAGCGGCAATGGCGCGGATCTGCTGCTTGATCTCCATCTCCCGATCCCGCAGCTCACCAGCCTTGTCGAAGTTCTGGGCCCGCACCGCAGCGTCTTTCTCCTTGAGCACTCGCCGCAACTCTTGATCCAGCTCCCGGGCCGCCGGGGGCAGTTGAGAGTTGATCAGGCGCACCCGCGAAGCAGCCTCGTCGATCAAATCGATGGCCTTATCTGGCAAGAACCGGTCGGAGATGTACTGGTCGGCCAGCTTGGCTGCCGCATCCAAGGCGGCATCGGAGATCTTCAGCTTGTGGTGCTGCTCGTAGCGCTCCCGCAAGCCAAACAGGATCTCGATGGTCTCGGAGACCGTCGGCTCGCCCACCATGATGGGCTGGAAGCGGCGCTCCAGAGCAGCATCCCGCTCGATGTGCTTGCGGTACTCATCCAGGGTGGTGGCGCCGATGCACTGCAGCTCGCCGCGGGCCAAAGCAGGCTTGAGGATGTTGGCGGCATCAATCGCCCCTTCCGCAGCCCCGGCCCCGATCAGGGTATGTACCTCGTCGATGACCAGGATGATGTTGCCGGCATTGCGGATCTCATCCATGATTTTCTTGAGGCGCTCTTCAAACTCGCCGCGGTACTTGGTGCCGGCCACCAGCAAGCCAATATCCAGGCTGATCACCCGCTTGTCGGCCAAAATATCGGGCACATCCCCCTGCACGATGCGCTGGGCCAAACCCTCGGCGATGGCGGTTTTGCCCACCCCTGGCTCGCCAATGAGGACGGGGTTGTTCTTGGTGCGGCGGCCCAAGATCTGGATCACCCGCTCGATCTCCCGCGTCCGACCGACCACCGGATCCAGCTTGCCCTCCTGGGCCAGTTGGGTGAGGTTGGAGCCGAATTCGTCCAGGGTGGGCGTTTTGGTGCGGCTGGAGGATCCCCCCCCTGCCGTCACTTCGGCGGTCTCGCCCAACATGCGGATCACCTGGGTGCGCACCTTGGACAGATCCACCCCCAGGTTTTCCAAGACGCGGGCCGCTACTCCCTCCCCTTCTCGGATCAGGCCCAGGAGCAGGTGCTCAGTGCCAATGTAGTTGTGGCCGAGCTGGCGGGCCTCTTCTAGGGAGAGTTCCAGCACTCGCTTGGCGCGGGGAGTGAAAGGGATCTCGACGGCCACAAAACCGGATCCCCGACCGATAATTTTCTCGACTTCAATGCGGGCGTCCTTCAAGTTCACTCCCATGGACTTGAGAACTTTGGCGGCGACCCCAGTGCCCTCGCCGATTAACCCCAACAAAATTTGCTCGGTGCCAACGAAATTGTGACCTAACCGTCTGGCTTCTTCTTGGGCCAGCATGATCACCTTGATGGCTTTTTCTGTAAAGCGTTCAAACATGATCCTCGGGCTCCCTACGCCTGCATCAAGGCGGACTTGATAGGGGTAATCCTAGCACAAGTTCTGGCGAAACCAAGGGACGGTAAATACCCCAGACGGAAGCTGTCTGGGGCCAAAACGCGCCTGGAGAGATTTGAACTCCCGACACCGTGGTCCGTAGCCACGTGCTCTAGTCCACTGAGCTACAGGCGCAAAAGGGGCGGGCCAACCACGGTTGACTGTCTGTCCATACTATCTGTCCATAGTTACTCAGATACTATCCAGTACTATCCAGAGACAGAGATGGACATCTATCAATGTGGCTTAGGCATTCTAGCACAAGAGCGTTCTTTGGAAAGTCCAGCGGGGGTGTAGATATCCGCCAGCGTTAACATTGCCCTTGCCAAGGTTGCCGGACTTCTCCCCCCACTTCGAGGCCGGCTTGGGGGCTGGTGGCCTTGATCACCGGCGTCCAGACTTGGCCGTTGCGCTGCCAAAGCTGCAGGTGCAGATGTCCTGCCAGGGTATCCCGACAGTTGCGCTGCATCCCTTCTGGGCCAGGGGCGAATACAGTTTGGCCAGGCCGCCGCGTGTGCCCTTCTAGCCGAATACACCAGAGGGCACTTTCTCCCCAGATTCGCCAGGATCCCCAGGGATCCACTTGCCAAGTCAGATGAGCTTGCCCAGGCCGCCATTCCAAAAAGGGCTGGGATCCCCATCCATGCAGGCTGATTAGGGCCACTTCTTCGGGGCGGGTGAGCACCTGCCGCTCAGCTCCGGCACAGGTGAGGCTAAGGCCGGGATGTTGGGGAAAGGCGTTGCACTGGATCCAAAACCAGCGGCGAGGAAAGCTTTGGCCCCAATTTTTTTCGGCGTAGGCGGGAGCCTGCTGAAATGCATAGCGCCTGCCTCTCCACTCCACCCAGCCGGTGGCCAAGCCATGGCTCATGAGGATCTGCCAGCCCGGCTCAAAGATGGGCAGATAAGACCAGGCTCCCATGGTGGCTCGGGGTGGGATCCCATAGGCAAAACGAGGTTGAATGCGGTAGAGCCAGCGAATAGGCTCAGAGACCAAGGGATCCGGCAAAATCCCCTGATTGAGGTGGGCGGTGTATTGGTAGCCACTGGCGGTGCGCTGGAAGAAGGTGAAGGGATCCTGAAGGCCGCGACAGCCAGGGTCTGGGATCCCTGAGTGCCCCAAGGCCAGATGGGTTGAGCTGGCCCAAAAGCGGCGGGGATTGGGGAAGGTGCGCCAATGCAGCTCCTCCTCTGGCCCCAACACCTGAGCCATGCCCCCACGCTTGGGATCGATGGCGTACATGAAGGCAAAGCTGATGGGCGGATCCCCGGGCAAGGTGACGCGGCTGTACCAGCCCTCGAAAAACCGCTCTGTGCAGCCATCCCAGTGATAGCCGGCATGGGGCAGGGATCCCCAATCTGTTGAGTTGTTTTGCCCAGAGCAAGCCGCCGTTGGAGGAAACGCCATTGAGACCTAAGCCATCGCAACAATGATAAACGGAAGTCTATGCTTACCAAAATAATAATTGTATTGTTTCTATATTTATTTGCCCTTAGGATATCAACCAAGCTGAGATTTAAGGATTTCTTGAGATTTCACGAAGGAAATCCATGGGTCAGGCGACTTGAACCGGAAAGCTTCCATCTTGCCTTCACATATCCTTTCGATGAGGTGAGCATGACGTCACGTCGTAACTTTTTGCTGTCTGCGGGTGCGGCCACCGTGGGTGGACTCGTGAGTGGCAGCTTAGCACGGGCCAGCACAGGCTACTGGGTTGCCCAGGCCAGCGGCCCAGAAACCCCCAATCTCAGGTTAGGCTTTATACCGATTGTGGAGTCTGCCCCCCTGATCATCGCCAAGGAAAAGGGCTTTTTCGACAAGCACGGCATGACCGGTGTAGAGGTGTTAAAGCAGGCCAGTTGGCCGGCAGCCCGTGACAACGTGGTCATCGGCTCAGCAGGTGGGGGCATTGACGGCGGCCAGTGGCAGATGCCGATGCCTCACATGATCCACATTGGCGCCATCACCAACAATCAGCCGGTGCGCATGGCAGTTCTGTGTCAGTTGATCACCCAGGGGAACGGAATTGCCATTGCCGGAATGCACGTTGGCAAGGGCTTGGGGCTGGATATCTCGGGAGCCGCGGATTACATCAAAAACTTCAGCGCCAGCAACAGACGCAAATTCAAGGCCGCTCATACCTTCCCCAACGTCAATCAAGATTTTTGGATCCGTTACTGGTTTGCTGCTGGGGGGGTAGATCCGGATCAAGACATCGACCTGTTGGCGGTTCCCTCTGCCGAAACGGTGCAGGGAATGCGCAATGGCACCATGGATGCTTTTAGCACGGGGGATCCCTGGCCCTACCGGATTGTGGCCGATGGGATCGGGTTTATGGCGGCCCTTACCCAACAGATTTGGCCCTTTCACCCCGAAGAATACTTGGCCATTCGCGCCGATTGGGTAGAGCAAAACCCCAGGGCCACACAAGCCACTTTGATGGCGGTGATGGAAGCGCAGCAATGGTGCGACGATCCGGCCAACCGAGAAGAACTGACACGCATTCTCTCAGGGCGTGCCTACCTGAATGTGCCGGTTGAAGTTCTCACCCCTCCCTTTCAAGGCAACTACGAATTGGGAGACGGCAAGCCAGCTGTTCAAGATTTCAATGCCGGGCCCTTGTACTGGGAAGATGGCCGGGGCAGCGTCTCTTACCCCTATAAGAGCCATGACCTTTGGTTCCTGACGGAATCCCTGCGTTGGGGCTTTCACGCTCGCTTCCTTCCCGATCTGGATACTGCCCGTCGTCTGGTGGATGAAGTGAACCGTGAAGATCTCTGGCGTGAGGCCGCCAAGGCACTGGGGGTGAAGAACATCCCCAACAACACCTCGCGGGGAACAGAGCGTTTCTTTGACGGTGTGGTGTTTGACCCACAGAATCCGCAGGCTTACCTGAACAGCCTGAAAATCAAAAGGGTCTAGCTGAATAGCTTGATTGGGCCAAGTTCCTCACCTTCTTTCGCAGGAAGTCCATGGCTTACCGTTTCCTTGTTCGAATCTCTCGCGCGACAGGGATCCTGCCTACCTGTGGGATCCCACGAGGTCGAAAAAAGCGGTGCCGAGCTTTCTGCCCAAACGATGGAAAGTTGATGGATGCTATGAGCCTCGCACTTTTTGAATAACTTTAAATGCCATGTTGAGGATCGGCTATGTTGGCTCTACTTCACGTTCCGCGCGAACTCTTCAGGGATCCTCCTTTTGAGAGGCCGGCCCAGCCTCGCTGGGACAAGCTCATCCTTTCAATAGCCGTAGGAATCCTGAGTTTTCTGATTGTCGTGAGAGTTTTGTTGAGTTTGCAATCCCTGTGTTTGCCCATCCAAAGAAAAGGCAAGGCCAATCCCAGTTCATGCTCTGTTTCCAACACGTTGTAGAACCCTGCGGCTGGAATGTTCTGAGAGCGCGACAACAGAGAACCTTGTAAAACCCTATCCTCCTCTAGGAGCTATGACGACAACACTTTCTTCTCCGGCAAAATCTGCAACGGCGAAGCTCGATTTGGCGAAGTACCGAGATCAGATTCTCCCCCCTGTGGTGGGTATTGTTGGATTCCTGCTCATCTGGCAGCTCTTGGCCAGTGCCAACCTTATTCGGCTGCCGGGGCCCTGGGATGTGTGGATGGATGAGCGCAGCCGATATCTGATCCTGCATCCTTTGTACCGCAACAGCGACCTCGACCAAGGGCTGCTGCGCCAAACCTTGGCCAGCCTACAAAGGGTGGCCATCGGCTATTGCAGTGCCGCTTTGGTGGGCATCACGTTGGGCATTTTGGTGGGAAGCAGTGTGTGGATCAACCGAGCTTTGGATCCCATTTTCCAATTTTTGCGCATGGTAGCTCCCTTGGCTTGGGTGCCCATATCTTTGGCTGCTTTGCAACGCAATGAGCCGGCTGCCCTGTTCGTTATTTTTATTACCTCAATTTGGCCCATTCTCATCAACACGGCTGTGGGGGTGAGACAGATCCCGGAAGACTACATCAACGTCTCCAAAGTGCTCAAGCTCTCCAAAGTGGACTTCTTTTTTAAGGTGTTGCTGCCCTCAGCCCTGCCCTACATGTTCACAGGTCTGCGCATCGGCATCGGCCTGTCTTGGCTGGCCATTATTGCCGCAGAGATTGTGATGTCGGGTGTGCCAGGGATCGGCTTTTTCATCTGGGATGCCTACCAGCAGAACTACGTGACTGAGATCATCGTTGCTGTCATCTACATTGGGGCGGTGGGCTTGCTTTTGGATCGACTGGTGGCTGCCCTGCAAAACAAAATAGCCAATCGCTAGCCTCGTTTGCAGATCTTTTCACTGCATGTCCATCCAATTGAGTTGGGATCCCTCTTACATTGTCTTTGAGTGTTAGCCCCAATCAGCTCTTCAAAAAGAGTAGAACTGAGGTCTGGGATCCGAGTTGCTGAGCAATATCTACAGGTGGGGAGGTCTTCTGTGTCTGTATTGGTCAGTGTAGAGCAAGTGGAAAAAGCGTTTGGTCTGCCTGGAGGCCAAGAATATCTAGCCCTCAAAGGGATCGATCTCCAAATTCACCGCGGGGAGTTTGTCTCCTTAATCGGCCACTCCGGCTGCGGCAAGTCCACCCTACTGAACATGGTGGCGGGGTTGTCTCTGCCTACCGGAGGGATCGTGGCTTTGGATGGACATACCATTACGGCTCCCGGCCCCGATCGCATGGTGGTGTTTCAGCATTACTCGCTTTTGCCCTGGCTAACGGTTCGGCAAAACATTGCGCTGGCGGTGAATGCCGTTCTTAAAAACCATTCTCCGGCTGAGCGTCAGCAGATCGTGGAAGAGCACATTGATCTGGTGGGTTTGCGCCACGCAGCAGATAAGCTCCCAGCCCAATTGTCCGGGGGTATGAAGCAGCGGGTGGCCATTGCCCGTGCCCTGGCTTTGCGGCCCAAAGTGTTGTTGTTGGATGAGCCATTTGGCGCTTTGGACGCGCTCACGCGCGGGAATTTGCAGGAGCAGTTGATGCGCATCTGCGAAGAACACCAGATGACCACCCTCATGGTCACCCACGACGTGGACGAAGCCGTCCTGCTCTCGGATCGGGTGGTGATGCTGACCAACGGGCCGGGATCCCGAATTGGCAACATTTTAACCATCGATATTCCCCGCCCCCGCCGTCGGCTGGAGGTGGTCAACCATCCCAGCTACTACAGCTACCGCAGCGAGATCATCTACTTTTTGAACCAACAAAAACGCATCAAGCAATGGCGTGCTCGCCGCAGCACTGTGGTGGCCAGGCATGGCTTGGAAAAGATCAACTTGGAGATCGGCTTTGTGCCCCTCACTGCCTGCGCTCCGTTGGCTGTGGCCAAAGAAAAAGGGTTCTTTGCCAAACACGGCTTGGAAGAAGTGAACTTGGTGCGGGAAACCAGTTGGCGAGGGATCCAAGACGGCATTCAGGGAGGTTATCTGGATGCGGCCCAAATGCCCGCCGGTATGCCGGTGTGGATGTCTTTGGGCGGAGGGGATAACCCGCCTCAGCCGGTGGTTACGGCCCTCACCTTGACCCGCAACGGCAATGCCATCACCTTGCATAAGCGGTTCTACGAGCAAGGGATCCACACCCTCAGCCAGTTGAAGGCTTACATTCTGGATAGTCCCAGCCGTCGGCTTACCTTTGGGGTGGTGCATCCCAGCTCTATGCACAATTTGCTGTTGCGCTATTGGCTGGCAGCCGGTGGGATCCACCCGGATCACGATGTGGTACTGAAAACGCTGCCCCCGGCTCAGATGGTGGCCAACCTGACAGCCGGCAACATCGATGGGTACTGTGTGGGAGAGCCTTGGAATCTGCGGGCCGCCCTGGAGGGCAGTGGCTTTACGGTGGCTACGGATCTGGAGATTTGGCTGGGCCATCCCGGCAAAGTGTTGGGGGTGCGAGAAGATTGGGCCAGGGCCTACCCCAACACCCACATTGCCTTGGTGAAAGCGCTGTTGGAAGCCTGCCGCTACTGCGAAGATCCGGCCCATCACGACGAGATTCGCGAGCTGCTCAGCCGCCGCGCCTACCTGAGCACCGACCCATCCTACATTCATCTGGGGGATCCCCAGCGTCTGATCTGTGACTTGGACAGGCCGATGCGGGAATATGCCCACCACCGCTTCTTTCTGGGCGCCGGCAACCGTCCCAGCCGCACCGAGCATCTGTGGATGATGAGCCAAATGGCCCGCTGGGGGGAGCTGCCCTTCCCTCGCAACTGGGTGGAGATCGTGGAGCGGGTGTGTCAGGTGGGGGTATTCAGTACGGCAGCCCGCGAGCTGGGACTGGATGTCTCCTACCAAAGGCAGCCCATTCAGTTGTTCGACGGGATCCCTTTTAATGGCGAGGATCCCCTGGCCTACCTCAACAGTTTGGCGATTAAGCACGATATTTATGTAGCCGAGGTTGCCTTAGATCGTCGTCCTGTGTTGCTCTAGATACCCACTTGGGCGCCCTTGCAAAAGCACATTCCCCGTTGTGAGAAAATCATGAGTTGGAGCACCCTACGATGACTGCCCTCTTGACAACCTCTACCCCAGCGAACGTAGCCGCAGAACCCTACCTAAGCCTTGAGAATGTCAGCAAGACCTACTCAACTCCCAAGGGGGATTATCCCGTCTTGCGAGATATCAACCTCAGTGTGAACGAGGGAGAGTTTGTCTGCTTGGTTGGGCATTCCGGCTGTGGCAAAACCACCCTGCTGAATATGGTTTCCGGATTTGCCCAGCCCACCAGTGGCTCGGTGAAGCTGAAAGGGCAGCCGATTACAGCTCCTGGCCCGGAGCGCATGGTGGTGTTTCAAGGGTATGCCCTGTTGCCTTGGCTCACGGTTTATGAAAATGTTTATTTGGCCGTTCGGTCGGTATTTCCCCACAAGAGCCAGTCGGAAAAGCATCGAATTGTGGAAGAACATTTGGATTTGGTGGGGCTGGGGGAAGCTGCTCAGAAATATCCCTCGCAAATTTCGGGAGGGATGAAACAACGAGTAGCCATTGCCCGTGCACTGGCCATCCGCCCGGAAGTGCTGATTTTGGATGAACCTTTCGGAGCCTTGGATGCCATCACCAAAGAGGAGCTGCAAGAGGAGCTGTTACGCATTTGGGATGAACATCGCTGCACGGTTTTGATGATTACCCACGACATTGATGAGGCGCTGTTTTTGGCCGACCGCCTGGTGCTGATCGCGCCAGCGGGACGGAGTCCTTTGACCAATGGCCCTGCAGCCACCATCGGGCAGATCGTGACCATTCCCTTCCCGCGCCCTCGGGATCGCGAGCGGATTCTTGAAGATCCGCAGTACTACCGCCTGCGCAACTCGGTTCTCAGCTATCTCTACGGCCATGAAGCCAACCCAGAGGCGGCTTGCCGATGAGCCGATAAATCAAACCTAGAGCAGTTGGCGGAGCGAGAGGGTGACCGGGCAGCCGGAACCCCTTGGCCGTCAGGGGCAGCGCTTGGGCAGGCGATCCGCAAACCTCTCTTGGAACTCGCCCACAACATTGCGCAACCGCTCGTCCAAAACGGCCAGCGTCTGGGATGCGATCTCGTCCGGCACGCCGCCGAAAAACGCCTCCGCAATGCCCCCGGCAATGCAGGCCATGGTGTCTGCGTCTCCACCAAGGGAGATGGCGTTGCGCACCGCGTCTTCAAAACCGTCTGCCTCTAGGAACGCGATGATCGACTGGGGCACCGAGCCCTGACAGGAGACATCGAAGCAGTAGTGCTCCCGGATATCGTCCAGCCGCTCGGATAGGCAGTATCCGAACTCTTGCTCGATGTACGTCTTGATGTCGGCCTTGGTGTACCCTGACCGGGCGAGAAACACGGCGGCTGCCGTAGCCTGAGCGCCGCGGATGCCCTCCGGGTGGTTGTGGGTTACCTCGGCACTGGCCCGCGCCTGGGCCAGCACTTCTTCCAGCGTGTTGCAGGCGATGCCAATGGGGCTAACCCGCATGGCGGCTCCGTTGCCCCAACTGTAGTACGGCTCACGGCAGCGATGCTCGGCCCAGTGGATGAAGCTGCTCCCGTACCCAGCCTCTGGGTAGGCGTGGAAGTACTCATGGTACCAATCGACGTAGCTACCGCCCCGCAGCAGCCGCTCGGCCACAGCGACCGTCAGAACCGTGTCATCGGTAAATTGGCTGGCCTCGACGAACAGCGGAAAGTTCTTCGTTTTGGTGCCCGAGTGCTCATGGACAGAGCCGATAACATCCCCGGCAATGGCTCCCAGCATCAGTACCCTCTCCTTTTTCTTTTCCCAGTTCTCAATCTCCCGGTTCTCAATCTCGCCGTTTCCGAAAAGGCTCGCCCGCCCATCCAATTCTGAATCCGCACCCCTAGGCAATCAAGCGGCGCACCGCCCGAAGCAGCTCCGCGGGGGGAGGAGAGTTGGGATCCCAGCGAATTTCCAACTCAGGTGAGTCTTTGAGCACTTGAGGAGGGCCGGGCGAGGTGTGCAGGATGGCCACACAGCGCAAATTGCCCCGGTCTCGACAAAACTCGTGCCAGAGAGGGATAGCCTCGGGATCCCGGCTGACCACCAGGTAGTGGGAGCAGGCTTCCAGGATCGGCTGCTTTTGCGGATCCACCTTGCCGCCCACATCCACAATCACCAAACTCTTTTGCCGGCGCAAAGCCAGAATGGCCTGGGCATGGAAGCTGAAAAATTCGGGGGTAAAAGAGCCCCGGTACTGGTGCTTGAGGATCTTCGCCTCTTCTGGTGGCAAGTCTAAAGTCCAATTGCCTTCCCCATCCCAATGGGCCCGTTGCAGATAAATATCGGGATGCTCCGGCAGCAGAGCTTCGAAGAGGGCGCGGGCAAGACGGCTTTTGCCACTGTCGGGGGGGCCCACCACCATCACCGCCGCTGCCAATTCTGTTCGCGTCAGCGGGCCGTAGGCCTTGCCCGGCCTTCCCTGCACCCAGGGGATGACCTGGCCCACCCGCACTTCGGGGGTATGGCTGGAGACCACCACCGCGCCCAAGCGTGGGTCATAACAGGCCACCCAACGGGTGAAGTGGCACTCATGCACCAGCCAGCCATACAGCCAAATGGGGGCCCGCCCCGTCAGAACCACCCCCAGCTGGGCATTGATCCCGGCAGGCAGCTGAAGCTGAGCCAAATCCTCTGGAAAAACCAGGCGATCCGGTCGGGTCAGCTCAATTTCGATGACCTGAAAAGACAGTTCCGAAGAATGGGATCTTCGAGGGTCCAAGGACTCCGTCCCGCTGGCGCGAAAGGACTCCGTCCCGCTGGCGCGAGCGGCCAGACAGCCGGAAAGCAAATGCAGTGCCACAGCAGCCATGGGCAGATTTGACGAGACAGGTTGACTTCAGTATGGAAGAGATTGGAAGTGGGGGATTCCAAATCGTGGCAGAGTGGTCAGGCTCTCGTTTGCGCCTTACTTCAAAAAAATCCCTGGCCTGGAGTGCCATCAACTGGTTGACCTAAGAACCGAGGGAACTGTCGGATGAGCGGATTTGAGCTGCCTTTGACGGTGGAAGTGTTGCGTTGGTTAGCGGGCGGTCAGTTGGCCGAGCGCCTGGAGCGGGCCGTGCGCCTGTGGGTACTGCTCCACTGCCTCTATGGCGAAAACCGCTGGCCAGACCTGCCGGAAACCTTTGGCTATACCCACATTCGGGATCGCTTGCTCTCACCACGGCACCCCAAGCAGGATCTGGCACAAGGGATCCCTTCACCCTATGGCGATTCTGACTGTAGCGATTCTAACTGCATTTGCTGGAAACCCTTGAGTTTTTGGCTGAAGGATGCCAACCTATTGACCGCCTTAAAAGCAGAAGTTCCCGATCTGGAAACGCTGCTAGCTGCCCGACCCTTTCACAAGACCCACCGCACCCTGCGCAAAGAGCTGGACTACCTGGCCGCCCAGGGTTGGCTGCAGCAAATTCAGGCCAACCCCAAGCGAAGAGACAACTTCCGCTGCTGCGCCCCAGGGGCTCATCCCCAGTTGCCGGCACCTTCATCCACTTGGACTCTATCGGGCAAGCAGCTTGAGCAGATTTATCACATCCTCAGCGATGTAGCCTTTGTGCATCCAGATGTCCAGGTTTTGCTGGATGAAATCTGGGCCAACCAAAGGACTCCGTCCCGCTGGCGCGATCAGCACTCGCAGCGGCGGCTGTTTGTCTGGTTTGAGTACATCCTCTCAGACGAACAGCAAGAACGGGTGGATGAATATCAAAGCCAGCTAGAAGCCCTTTGGGCCAACCCAGAAGCAGGGGTGATCGGTTTTGACTACGCCACCCGCCAACATGGGATCCGACACGTTCTCACTTACCCAGTCTGTTTGTTCTATGCCCGCCGCGCCAAGTATTTGGCAGCCTTTGGCCAGCTTCCCACCCCCGAAGGATCCCTGGGCTGGCACAATTTTCGGCTGGATCGGATCCAGTCTAAGCGCTTGGCGGTGATCCCCTGGGGCGATCCTTCTATCCCGGCAGAGCTGGCAACCCGCAAACGGCAGAGGAAGCTGCCCAGCCCGGAAGAAGTCCAGGCGGCATGGGAAGAGGCCTGGGGATCCGATTTTTACCTGCCCAAGGCATTGTTGATCCTTCGATTTTCCCCGGAGTTTGCCCGTCGCTATGTGGAAAGCACAGTGCGACATCCCACCTTCCAGCCCATTGCCTACGAGCGGATCCCGGCTTTGGTGCAGCAGGCAGTGGCGGATGTGCGGGAACGCCAACAGATTTTGAACATTGTCCGGCAAAGGCCGGCCAGCGACCGCTATTTTCGGGCCTGGGTGCGGGTGGGAGATACCAATTTCACCATGCGTTTGCGCGACTGGCGGCCCAACGGCGAGGTCATCGCTCCCCTGGCCTACCGGGAACAGATGGCTCGGGAAGCCCAGGCAGAGCTGCAGCTTTATGTTTCGTCTGTTTCCGTTTAGTTGTTTTTGTTTCCATTGTTTCCATTAATTCCACTTCCCCGAAGGGAAGCGACTCCCCCCGATTATAACCCTTGCCCAGAGCGGGATCCAGGGGCCTAGATCGACAGGGTCTCGTTTAAGGACTCCGTCCCGCTGGCGCGAAAGGACTCCGTCCCGCTGGCGCGAACGGCTGCAATTTCCCCTTATTTTTCTCCGCCGAGGGGCCTGAAACCCTTGCCCAGAGCGGGATCGACCGGGTCAACGGAAGAATCAGGGTTTGAGGCTTGTCGCCGACCCTGTCGCTAACCATGTTGGTGTAGAAATTAACATGGATCCCTGTGTGGAGGTTGCTGGGGAGCTGCTCCTGAGACGCTGAAGTAGGGGGCCAATGGGGCGAAAAAAGGACTCCGTCCCGCTGGCGCGTTCGCGTTAGCGTCGCGTAGCGACAAAGGACTCCGTCCCGCTGGCGCGATGAGAGGCTAGGGAGCGACGACATAGCGATCCTGGGAGAGGCGCTCGTTGCCCCGATACACGCTCACCTGCAAATGCTGGGGATCCAGCCGGTGCCCCTCTACACGGATGGGTGGGATCCTCAGGGCGTGGCGGGATCCCCGTCCCAGCACGGACACAATCAGGTTTTGGCCGCGGATCTGAACTCGTAGGCGCACCGGCCAGGGGAAAGGGTTGCGCAGCTTGAGGTCGGCCAAGCCGTACCAAACGGTGGCATCTAAGCCAGGGGGCACCGACTCTACCTGCCGGTAATGGGGGTGCCTCTCCACCACCTCCAGCCCTGCCAACAGAGCGGCATTGTAAAGGCTAGAGGACACCTGACAGATTCCTCCCCCAACCGAATCCAGGGTTTCGGCCACCATAAACACCGGCGCGGGCACATAGCCTCGTTCCAGGCTGCGCGGCCCCACCACTTGGTTGAAGGAAAAAATCACTTCTGCCTGTTCCTGTGAGCGTGTCGCAGGCATGATGTAAACTCCATCCAGGCTTTGGACGGCTCGGCGAATGTTGTGGAGTTGAGAAGGAGTGCGCTCCTGCAAAGAAGTAACGTATTGGCTTAGGGTTGTTGGCGTGGGATCCGTCCACCACAAGGCCAGAAGGGCCAGTAGCGCCCCCACCAGCACAGCCAACCTCCGCAGGTCAACCCTTCCTCTCACCTCACACTTTGCCCGTCAGAAGGGGTTTCAAGGACTCCGTCCGAGTAGCGCGAGCGGGCAGTTGGCGGGAGCCGGTCGCAATCACCAGCTCTTGGGCGCGGGTACCTGCCGGCAACGTGCGGGATGGGCGTAGGGCCACCAGGGCAGAGCCTTGGGCATCCACCTGAAAGTCACCACAGTGGAGGAACTCGCCATTATCCAGCTTGAGCCAGAGGGAGTAGCGCTCCCCCGCCACCGGTTGGGGCAGATCCCGTGCGGCCAAGATAACCTCCTGCCAGTCTCCTGGGCGAAACAGCACATTGGCCGTCCCCACCTCCCCCTGCAAATGCACCAGACGGGATCCCGGCTGTTGCAGGAGATGGGATAATGCCCGCACCGATTCTAGCTGGGCCAGTTGCAGAGCTTGCCGCAGTCGCCAGTTGTCCAAGCTGAGCAGAACCAAAATTGCCGCCACCAAGCCTCCCAACCAGCGCCACCCCACCCCAAAAGCAGGCAGTGGAGAGTGAAGGGGGACTGCCATCTCCTGCTCGCGTAAGCCGATAGCCCCCACCTCTGCCATCACCTGGTCGCGCAAGCTGGCAGGCGGGAGTACTCCTGGCAATCCGTAGGGCAACAATTCCAAGGTTTCTTGCAAGGCTTGCAGTTCGGCCACCAGCCGAGGGTCTTGAGTTAGGCGTGCCTCTAGAGCACTCACCTGTTCAGGAGATAAGTCCCCCAGCAGATAGCCGGCCAGTTCTTCCCGTTCCTCTGTTAAAGGGGGCGAGGTGGATAAGGACTCCGTCCCGCCGACGCGAAAGGACTCCGTCCCGCTGACGCGATCAGACATGGCCATCCCGACACCAGAACTCAACTCCAAACCTAGGACTCCGTCCCGCTAACGCGAAAGGACGCGGTCCCGCTAACGCGAGCAGAAACCCAGAAGGGCGCGCAGGGATCCCCGCAATTTGCAGAGAGCTTGGCGAGAGCGGGTCTTAACCGTCCCCAACGGGATCCCCAATTGGCGAGCAATGTCCGCCTGGCTCAACCCTTGGTAATAGAGCAACTCCAGGATCTGCCGCTGGCTTTCGGGCAGTTGGCCGAGGGCCGCTTGCACTGCTTGCCGCCGCTCCTCGATGGAAACCTGCTCAAAAGGGAGCGGGATCTTGCTATGGGACTCCGTTCCGTCAACACGAACGGCGCTGAGAAGGGTTTGCCAGCGTTTCAACAGAAGTTGATGGCTGCCCTGAGAACGCAGACGGTCAATGGCCCGCGAGCGGGTCAGGATGCACAAAAAACTGCTCAGGGATCCCCGCCGCTCGCGCCAGCGGGACGGAGTCCTTGGATCACAGCCAACCTTGCGCCACAGCTCGACAAACACCTCCTGAGTCAGGTCTTCTGCCTCGGCCACGTGGCCCAGGATCTTGAAGGCCAGCCCATAGACCAAGCCGGCATAGCGATCGTAGAGCGCAGCCAGAGCAGCAGGTTGCCCCGCCTTGAGCGCTTCCATCAGCTCCCAATCGGCGCGGGATGACCAATCTCTCACCCGCTCACGCCAGCGGGACGGAGTCCCTGGTTGCTCACCCATGCTACACCCAGTTTCGCCCCACACAACTAGAGGATAAACCTGCCCGATCGCGCCAGCGGGACGGAGTCCTTAAGTCTACCCCCTCAGCCACGACGGGCCGCCCATTCCAGGCTGAGCAAGGCCGTGTTCACCAGCAAGGCCAGGGATCCCACCGCCAGGGATCCGGCCCAGATCTTGTCGTAGCGACCGGCCTGGGCAATGCCATCGAACAGCAGGGTTCCCAGTCCCCCTGCCCCAAACTTGGCGCCCACGGTGGCAATGGCAATGGCCACAATTGCCGCCAGCCGCAGCCCTGCCAAAACAATGGGCAGCATGAGCGGCACCTGCACCTGCCACCACCGTTGCCAGAGGTTCATCCCCATGCCCTTGGCAGCTTCCAGGATGGCAGGCTCGACCGAGCGCAGGCCCACGCAAAAATGGCGCACCAAGATCACCTGCGTGTAGATCACCATCGCCACCACCACCGAGCGGGCATTGAGGCCAAGCCAGGGCACCAACAAAATGATCAAAGCCAGGCTGGGCACTGTGTACAGGATGCTGAGGATCCCCATGACCGGCAGGGCCAACCAGCGCACGTGGTGAACCAGCAGAGCCAGCGGCACCGCCAGCACCACCGCCATGCCCAAGGTCATCCCCACCATCGCCAGATGCTCTTGGGTGAGCTGCCACATCAGGCCGGGGTGGTTGAGGAGATAGCTCACGCGGATCCCCCCTCCAGCATGGCCAAGCTGCGAATGTGATCCAAGGTCAAGACGCCGATGGCCCGCCCGTCCTCCCACACCGTCAGGGCTGCCGCCCCTGTGCGCAACAGCAGGGACAAGGCTTGCCGCAAAGTGGCCTGGGGCCTCACCATCGCTCCCTCTTGGATTTTGTGGTTGTGCGGGATCCCGGCCATCGCCGTTTCCACCCGCAGCACACTCAACTGCCGTACCATGTCATCTGCCCCCAGCAGTTCCCTGACAAAGGGAGTAGCCGGCTGGGTGAGCAGCCGAAAGGGAGTGTCGAACTGCACCACCCGCCCCTTCTGCATCACCAAAATGCGATCCGCCAGGCGCAGCGCCTCTTCCACATCGTGGGAGACGAACAGGATGGTTTTTTTCAATTGCCGTTGCAGGCGCAGGATCTCCTCTTGCAGCTTGCTGCGGGTAATGGCATCGATGGCCCCAAAAGGCTCGTCCATCAGCAGCAGCCCTGGATCCCCGGCCAGGGCCCGCGCCAGCCCCACCCGCTGCTGTTGTCCACCCGACAGTTGGGCAGGGTAGCGGTGGCGGTACTCGTGGGGGGGCAAATTAACCAAGCTGAGCAGCTCGTCCACCCGCTCGCGGATGCGCTCCTTCGGCCACCCCAAAAGTCGCGGCACTACCGCCACATTCTGGGCCACCGTCATGTGGGGAAACAGCCCCGATTGCTGGATAACATAGCCGATCCGCTGCCGCAGAGCCGTGATGGGAAACTGGCGGATATCCCGCCCGTCCAAGCGAATCTGCCCCTGGGTGGGATCCAGCAAGCGATTCACCATTTTCAGAAGGGTGGTTTTGCCGCAGCCAGAAGGCCCCAGGATGACCACCAACTGGCCCGATTCTATGGAAAAACTGCACTCCTCCACAGCCGGCTGGGAACTGTGGGGAAAGCGCAGCGATACCCGCTCGAACTCGACGGTGCTCACCTCAGGGTCTCATGCAACAGGCAAGGTTATTTCTTGAGAATGCCGGCTTCCACCAAGAAAGTTCTGGCCACCTCCGCCGGCTCCTTGCGGTTGCCGCTCACCTCGTAGTTCAACCGCTGCATCACCTCGTCCGTCAGCAGGGGGGAAAGGGCATTTAAGGCAGCGGCAATGCCGGGGTTGGCCTCTAGGGTGTCCTTGCGCACCACCGGCGCCACCTGGTAGGGGGGGAAAAGCTGCTTGTCATCCTCCAGCAGCACCAGGTCAAAGGCGGCAATTTCTCCATCGGTGCCGAAGGCCACTGCCACATCCGCTTCCCCATTGACCAAGCCCTGGTAGCGGAGGCCGGGATCCACTGCTTTGTAGGCCTTGAGCCGGAAATTACCGTAGACGGCTTGGATCCCAGGTAGGCCATCCTCGCGGGCTTGAAACTCTGGCGGCCCGATCATCACCAGCTCGCCCGCTTTGGCCACCATGTCCGAGATGGTGGCGATGCCCAGCTCAGCCGCTCTAGTTCGGGTCATGGCCAGGGCCTGGGTGTTGTTCAGGGGGGCGGGATCCAGCCAAATCAGTTGGAACTGGCTCTCGTACTCGCGGGCCACCGTCGCGTACACCTCTGCCGGGTCGCCGCTGCTGGGCAACTTGAGCACTGTCAGCAGGCCAGTGCCGGTGTACTCGGGGTAGAGATCGATCTCGCCGCTCAACAAGCCCGCATGGGCTACCGGTGTTCCGCCCAGGTTGAGCTTGCGCTCCACCGTGAACCCTGCCGCCTCCAGGGCTAAGGCGTACATTTCCCCCAAAATAAACTGCTCGGTAAAGTCCTTGGAGCCGACGGTAATGGGCTTGGCGAGGCCCCTCTGGGGAGCGAGAACAAGAACCGCCAGCCCCGACAGGGCCAGCAAAGCCAAGCGACGAGTGGTTTTCAGCATAGACAAGGTGAGAAGGGATCCCAGGCTAATGACAAGAGGCCCTGCCGAGAGCGTTCCGGCCTGGGTCAAGAAGTTTCGACTGTTAAGTCACCATTAAACCATTATTTTCCCTGAGCCGTAACTGCAAGAACCAACCGTAGAGATCGCCAGTACGGTCACTGCAAGTTGGTTTGAAATAGCCCAAGTGTAAGGACTCCGTCCGAGTAGCGCGAAAGGACTCCGTCCCGCTGGGGCGATCAGCCTCCGCTGGGGGCCGGGAAAGAGCCTGTTACCGCGCGGATCTTCTGTCGCCGCCCGGCTCGCTCGATCTCCAGCTCCAGGGTGCTGCCCACCTCAGTGCGCTCCACCTCCTGTTGCACCTGATCGGCTGTGGTTACGGCACGACCATTGATGGAGAGAATGACATCCCCAGACCGCAGCCCTGCCCGTTCCGCCGGGGATCCCTGGATGACTTCGCCAATCAGTACACCCTGATCCACCGTTATCAAAATGCGGCTATTGGGATCCTGGTTGAGGCGCTCCTTCAGCTCTGGAGTCAGCGTGAGCATGCGGATGCCCAGGTAGGGGTGATCCACCTTGCCGCGAGTGATCAACTGATTGGCCACCCGCTGGGCCGTCTCAATGGGGATGGCGAAGCCCAACCCTTGCGCTCCCTGGATGATGGCGGTGTTCACCCCGATCACCTCCCCTTGAGCGTTGAGCAGCGGGCCGCCGGAGTTGCCGGGGTTAATGGCCGCATCCGTTTGGATAAAAGATACCCGCTTGTCAGGCACCCGAATCTCCCCGCTGGAACGGCCCAAAGCGCTGATGATCCCAGCCGTAACGGTGTTATCCAAACCCAGGGGGTTGCCGATGGCAATGGCCCACTGGCCCGGCTCCAGGGTTTCCGAGCGCCCCAGCTTCACGGTCGGCAGGTTCTGGGCGTTGATCTTCACCACGGCGATGTCCGTAACCGGATCCGAACCGATTACCTGCCCATCAAAGCTGCGGGTATCCTTGAGCGTCACCGTTACCTTGTCGGATCCCTCGACCACATGGGCATTGGTGATGATCTGGCCGTCTGGGCTGATGATGAACCCAGAGCCGGTTCCCTGCTGTCGCCGCTGCCGAGGGATGGAAGGGATCGCTTGGCCAAAGAAATCCCGGAAAAAGGGATCGCTGAAAAACTCCTCCGGAAAAGGGGCAGGGGCGCGCACCGTCCGCTCCGAATCAATGCGAACCACCGCCGGCCCCACCTTTTGCGCCACATCGGCGATGAAATTCAGGTTCAGTTGGGGCGGGGTTGCCGTCGTCTGGGCAGATACCCCCTTGCCCCCCACTAGAGCCGCTCCCAGCCCAATGCCCAGCAGCACCAGCAGCACTGACGAGAGAAGAGACTTCCAAGTGGAGATGGCAAAAGGCTGGAAAGAGGATTGAGCAGGTTGGGCGGAAGCTTCTGACCCGGGAGAGGGCTGGCCCGGTATGGATGTGCTGCGCTTCATAGCTACAAGAAGAGGGTTGGGATGCTGCAAGACTTCGGCCCCACGCAGGGGAAGAAACCTAGAGCCTAATCTAACATGGACAGCAGGGATCCCAGAGTGGGCAACCCTAGCGTTTTTCCGTACTTCTATCTGGAGCGAAGAGCAGCGGAATCTGCTCACCTGAGGTAGCCCATTTCCATTCAGTTGGCTTTGATCAAGATAGGTAAAAGATAGGTAAGGCCCGAAAGGCTCCCGGTTTTGTCCGGTTTGCAGCTAACGTAGGAATAATGAATGGGGGTAAGACCATGACCAACCCAGCCAGCCGCCTGTTGGCTCCTCTGCTTGGCGGATTGCTCTCAGCGCAGATGGCCGCCCCAGTTTTGGCCCAAATGGGGCCCTTGCCACCACCGCCTGCCGGTGAGGGATGGCGTCCTGTGAATCCTCGCCCCCTTCCCCCTGGCCCTCAACCCCTGCAACCTGGCCAGCCCTTTCAACTGCAAACCACGTTGCTATTGCGCTCTGGGGATCTGATCCAGGCGGTGCATCGCTCCCCAGAAACCCTCTTGATTGCCCCTGGGGAAACCCGTGCCGTCAGCCTCAGCCTGGATACTCCTCTGCGGGACATCTACGGCAACACGGTCGTCCCGGCGGGGGCCGTTTTGGAAGGCCAATTTCAGCCGGTGAGCGGCGGCACCCAGTTTGTTTCGCGGGCTTTGATTTTCAACGGCCAATCCTACCCCCTCTACGCTCAGAGCCAGGTTATCCCGCTGCGCAAGGATCCCCGCCACACTTCCGGGGAAGCGATTGTGCAGGATGCCTTGATCGGGGCAGCCGCAGGAGCGATTTTGGGGGGCCTCTTCGGCGACCGCGTGATCTCGACGGAGAAAGTGCTGGGTGGAGCGGCGGCAGGGGCTGTCATCGGCAATGTAACGGCGCCGGAAGTGGCGGTGATCGACGCCAATGCCAACTTGACTCTGACGGTCACCCAAGATTTTCAGCCCTACCTGCCCTAGCGAGCCCCTGAAAACAGCTCTGGCCAGGGATCCCTTTCTAGGGACTGGCCGTGAGCCGATCCAAAATCTCGTCGTGGGAGAGGCCCTTGCGCACCCATTCCTCGCAGTGGTGCAGCCGCTGAGCCGTGCCGATGAGGAAGCGGTTGAGGTCGGCCCCTAGGGATTCGCAGGTGGTCTGCACGCAGATGAGATCCCGCCCCGAAAGCAAGGAGAAGAGGCTGGCCAGCATTCCCGCCTCCAAATATCCGGCAGGCTCTCGCCGTGCAGAAGGTTCCTCCGGGTTGAAGCTGGCGCGAGCGGCAAGGGCAAACCCGGAATTGCGGATCCCGGCCTGAACCAAGCCGTGGTCGGCGGCGGAAAAATCCAGCTCCAGGCGTCCCCAACCGTGGGTGGCCCAGAGGTCGCTGAGGGCATCCAGGAAGATCCCCATCGGCAATTCCTGCAGCGGCTGCTGGTAGTAGCCGGAAAGCTCGTCTTCAACACGGCGGAAAAACGCCTCTCCCCAATCGCGGCCACAGTTGTAGAGAATGACGCGGGTGGCTTGGCCGGTTTCGTAGCGCAGGCCGGAGTAGAGAGCTTCCAGCAGGGGCATGGGAAAGGCCGCCAAGCGGTATCCTCCGCGGCTGTAGAGCAGTCCGGTGTGGATGTCAGGGCGGATGTAGTGGGCGGGGCTAAAGCAGTGCCCAGGCAAGATCTGGTCTTGCAGAATCTCTTGCAGGGTAGTCATGGCTATCTCACAGGGGGATGGACGGATTTGAGGGCGGCTGGAACTTGGCCTTTTGGAGTGAAGGGATGAATGTCCGGTGGATTGGCAAAACTAGGGAATCCATTGAGGGCGAATGGACTCAGTTAACCAGCATGGATTTGGCCAAAAGCAGATAAGGACGGATCATCTCGCTCTCTTCTGCCCCAAAGATGTAGGTCAGGGAGTCGAGCATTAACTTGTAGGCAGGCTGGCATTGGTCGCGCATCTTGAACGATTTCAGGATCGTCTCCAGCCAGTAGAGCAATTTATCCCTCAGGTAGTCTTCGTCGTTGAGCAGCATAGCCATGCAGCAGTAGCGCCACACCATGCTCAGATCCCGGCGGCAGCGCTCCCAGGCCAGGTGACCATGCTGGCGGGTCAAATTCGGCATCATCGGCTGAAACTTCTCCATCACCCGATCCAGCAACTCTTGTTCTTTGGCCTGGAGAACCTGGTAAAGGCGGACCCGCTTCGGGATCCCTTCCACGTAGGCGTGTAGAGTTTTCAACTCGTCCGGGCGCAGATAGCGGCCTTCGCTTTGTTGCATCAGCTCGGCAACCCTTGAATTCATAGATAGAGCCTCCTTCAGTGGGCTTCACACAAACATTTCCGCCAAGGTGAGAGCCCTCTCCGGCGGAACTGTGGGCAGGTCAACCTCCATCTCAGAAGAAGAAGGGGAAGGAGATTGGGCCTGAGAAGTTGCGCAGACAGCTTGTAGCTCTTGCCAGTAGGGGGCAAGCAAACCCTGCTGATCCGCTGGCAGGGATCCCTGAACCACTGCCCGTAGCTGAGCGAGCGCTTGCGGCAACCCTAGGTACTGTTCCATCGCACCAAGAGTTACCTGCTGCACAGGGGTGGGATCCCCCAGCAACAGACTCAGGCCCAGGGAGCGCAAACAAAAGGCCAATTGACGAGCCAAGAGGCGCTGAGCCGGGGTTAGAGAAGGTTCTGCCCCCTCTCTGGCGGGATTGCTGCTGGGCAACGCTGTCGCGACGGGGGTTGGCCCCTGCTGTTGCAAAACCTTTTGGATCCAGGTCAGCTCTTGCTGTTGTAAGACTTGGTAGAGCTCCAGCCGTTCTTCAAAAGAGAGCGAGTAACGAATCAGGTCTTGCAGATCGTCGGGTGTTAGGTAACCCCCTTCTCGATCGGCAATGCGCTCCGGCCAAGAGTGAAGGTCATCCATGGGTGAAGTCTCCTTAAAAACAGAGGGCAAAACAAAACCGAGATCCCTGAACAAACCAGAGCTAGAGCAAAGCTCCGCCAAACAAAGCGGCAAAATCCTCAAGAGTAAAGGGATCCTCCGCTAGCAATTCCGGCACCGGCTCCACCCATGGGCGGATGCCCGACCAATTGAAGCCGGCAAAAAACTGTCCCACCGATTGGGCAAAGAGCATGGGGGACTGCGGCGGCGGCTCTTGAGCAAAGGGAGCCTTGGCCGGGGGTCGGTTATCCCAGTTCAACCCCTGCAAAAAGACCGCCAGCGGCTGGGTTAAGTCCAGATCGGTGTCTAAGTTGAAGGTGACCATGGGCGTTTCTCCAAAGTGTCGAGGGATCCCAGAGAGCCTTCAAAAGCCACAAGCAAGCCTCACAACTGGTGCAAACGCTGCTCGATCTCGCGGGCGCTGGCCCCTTCGGTGATCCAAAAATTGGCGGCATCAATGCGTTCTTGCCCGCCCAACAGGAACTTGCAGTAGGTTTCCCCCATGGCGTAGCACTGGATCTCGATGCAGGCCAGCTCGCGGGAAGTCATAGCGGTGAAAAACCCGGCAAATAGCCCGGCATAGAGATGACAAACCGGCTTGCCCACATCCCCAAGGGTGCGAGCCACCATCGAGTCAAACAAGTTGATAAACAGGAAGCCTTTTTGTTTGGATTCGGTTTCCACCTCCCACTTGCCCCAGCCCTGAGCCGTAAAAGGCCACCACCAAGTCTCCAGCAAAAACAAAAGGTTGGACTGTTTTACGCCAATCCCATACTCCCGCTCGTACCACTCGGAGAAGTGCTTGGCATCGCGGATGCCCCAATCTCTGCCAATGGTGTACATCACCGCCGCCGAAGCATCTCCCACTTCCCGTTCCAGGCCTGTTTGCAAGCCCACAATAAAGTCTTCGCTCAACAGCAGATTTTGGGTGTTGTTCCAATCGATAATCGTGCCCTGATCTCGGTTGAAGCGGAAGAAATCGCGGTAACTGTAGTGGGCATGCTTGTCGCGGCCCACAGGCAGGGTGACTGCAGGACGGGGATCCGGTCGAGATGTGGTGGCCATGGCGCTCTCCTGATAAAAAATGGATAATTCTAGATTGCAAAGCAACAGGATTTGGTGGGATTTGTAGGGATCAACTGGGCCAGACAATGCCAATGAGTCAACAAAATGAATGGCTAAGCATTCGATAAACTTGGTCAGCTATCTGAGGGATCCAACATTGTTCAATCTTGGTTGATTGTCTATAAGACAATGCCCGCTGAGCCCAAGGGATCCCTGAATATCGACAATCCATCAAACTTCCCGAGTTTGGGCCAGCGTATTGCCAATGATGCGGAAGTCCTCATTTTCTAGCTGCTTAACAGTAGAGCGAGTGATGATCTTGCCCTGCTCCACCAAAACCTTCCCCGTCCGTGGGTGCAGCAGGTCTTGTTCGGCCCGCCGACCGATGAGCACTTCGATATCCCTCAGCGAGTTCACGTACATCCCCGGCGGCAGCTCCACCACCACGCCATCGGAAACCACCCGCGCCTGACAGGCCAGCCGGGAATTGCTGCGGGCGCTGGTAATGGTCTCCAGAGTCTTGGCCTCGCGGGGGGTGATGGGAGTGAGGCTTTCCATTCCCTCTTTGACGTAAACATGACAGGTGGCGCAGAGGCCGCGACCGTTACATTCCCGCGAAACCTGCAGCTCCTCCGACAAAATGGCCGACAGCAGATTGCTGTAGGTATCGACCTCCGAGACACGAGATAAAGGCTCTAGCCGGATTTGTTTAACCATAGATGGGATCCAAACGCTAAGGGCAGGCAAGAAACCCCGGCGGGCAAGATCTACTGCAAAAGCAACGCAAACAAATCACAACAATTAACTCCCTTCCCCTGCAGCCCCCTTGCAGGTCTACAGCAACACCTGAGTCCCCAGTCAATCAAACCAGAGCACTTCAAATGATGAGCCCTGCACCTGTGACCCTGGGAGAGGCTGCATTCTTTACTTAACTTATATTTATTCTGGATCTGGAGCAGGTTATTCTGGATGGAAGTGTCATAATACTTAACTACGAATAAACACGGAATTTTTTTTATCGGCTAGAAAGTTACAAAGTGAAATCACGTAAATTGGAGAAAATGACAATCCTTTCGTAAATATTTATCGCAGATCTCCCCCGGTCGTTCTGTCGGCAAGGTAAATCTTAAGTAGAACCTTCACGGTCTTTTATTGGCAATTTTGTTACAGAAGGATGTGCTGAAGTTTGCCGTAAAAGCGTATTGAGCCATTCGCTACTCTCTTGGCCATTTCTTTAAAGTAGCCCCTCGTTTTGTCTGTTTTTGTCAGTTCTGTCGATTGGGAGCTATTGCCATGGAACCACGCCAGCGGGATCCGCAAACGTTGCAAAACCTGTTGCGGGCTGCCTATCAGCAGCTTTTGGAACGCCAGCCCTACCAGCACGAGAAAGCGGGAGAACTGGAGAAAATCGAGCAGGACTTCTTGCGGGGGCGGATCGGGATTAAGCGCTTGGTTCGCCAGATTGGGGGATCCCGTCTTTATCAGCGGCTGTTTTTCAGTGCCGGCTGCAACACCCGCTGTGTAGAGCAGGGCTTCAAGCACTTTTTGGGACGGGCCCCGGCCAGCAAGGAGGAGGTGGCCGCCTACCACGACATTTTGGTGCACCAGGGCTTGCAGGCCATGGTCAATGCCTTTATCGACTCGGAGGAGTACCGCCACCAGTTCGGCAACGACCATCTGCCCCACCCCCGCCAACGGCTGAGCGGCCACCCACCTTTGGCCTACTTGCTGACAAACCAAATGCACCGGCGCCATGAGCTGGGGATGCAGGGATCCCCGCTTTTGCACAGTTTGGCGGCGATGGAAGTGGGGATCCCTTAGGCAGTGGGGCCGGGGAGGAAGTCGAGGGTATAGGCTTGGCGAACCTCCAGACCCGCTGCGCCGATCCCCAGGGCCACCATCTCCTGAAAGTAGGTTTGCCAGCGCTGGTGGGTCATGGCGCCGATCCCCAGCGTGGCGGCATCTCCACTGGTGAGAAGGCCGTAGTCTTTTAGGGCTTGGTGGGCGTAGGCCAGGAGGGCCTCGCTCATGTTGGGGTTGTCTTGGCGGATGAGGCGATTGCCGGGGCGGGGATCCTCTAGGTAGCTCTGCCAGCCCTGGATGGAGGCAGCTACAAATTTTCGCACCTGCTCCGGGTGCTGTTCGGCAAAGGGGCGGGTGGTCTCCAGGGTGGTGGCGTAGGGGGAATAGCCGTAGTCGGCCAGCAGAAAAACGACGGGATCAAAGCCCCCCTCCTGGCGCACGCGGAAGGGCTCGGAGGTCACATAGCCCTGCTGGGCAGAAGACTTGTCCAGCAAGAAGGGCGTGAGGCTGAGGTTGTAGGGGCGCTTCTGCTCGTCGGTAAAGCCAAATTTGGCCCGCAAAAAAGGCCAGTAGGTGAGGTTGGCCCCCGGTGACACCCAGATGGGCTTGCCCCGCAGGTCTTCCAGGCGCTCGATGCCCACCCCTGGATGGGCCAAGAGACACTGGGGATCCTTCTGGAAAAAGGCGGCCACGGTGAGAACAGGGATCCCAGCTTGCAGAGCCGCCAGAGCGTCGGGGCTGCCGCCGAGCACAAAATCTGCCGCTCCCCCGGCTAGCAGTTGCAGCACGTTAACCGCCGTTCCCCCCATGCGGATTTCCACCTGCAGACCGTAGTCGGCGTAGATGCCGGTGGCCAGGGCTTGGTAAAAGCCGCCGTGTTCGGCCTGGGCGTACCAGTTGGTGACCAGTCGCAAGGGCCGGGATCTGGCCGAAGAGGGGCGGGAGCTCGCTCCTACTGCTAGCAGAGCAGCTCCACTGGCCAAAAAACGCCGACGCGGCCAAGGCTCTGGAGTTACACCGGACATAGGCAGGGATCCTCAGGCGGCCACGCTTTCAGTATCTCGCAAGTAGACCAGTTTTTCCTCAGGCTGGCCACCCCTTGGAAGAGGAGCTGTTGGGAGGCGTCTTCGATTTATATTTGCAAAGCAAGCGGGATCCCCTTCTTACAAGGGGCAAGATCGACATTCCAAGGGGTAGGGCATGGGCAAGGTGTATCTAGTGGGGGCAGGGCTGGGCGGGCGGGCGGGCCTGACGCAGGGAGCACTGGAGATCCTACGGCAGGCTGAGGCTATCTGGATCGACGAGCTGGTGGATGAGCGCTTGTTGGCAGAGTTGCCGCCGCAGGCGCAGGTGTGGCGACGCTCTGGGCCAGGAAGCCTCCAGGAGGGCATCCACTGGCTCATCCAGCGCTGCCGAGAAGGCAAACAGGTGGTTCACCTTAAGTCGGGGGATCCGCTGATTTTTGGCCGCGCCCGCGAAGAGATCCAAGCCCTCAGGGAGGCGGGCTGTCCGTTTGAGATTTGGCCGGGGCTGTCTTCGGCGCTGGCTGGCCCCCTCTGGGCAGGGATCCCCCTGACCGATAAGCACTTAAGCCGCGTTTTTGCCGTGCTGACTGCCCACGATCTAGAGGCCTTGCCCTGGAGCGCCCTGGCCCAGTTGGATACTTTGGTGATTTTGATGGGATCCCGGCAGCGACAGCACATTGGCGCACGGCTGGTGGAGTCTGGGATCCCGGCAGACCGACGGGTGGCCTTGATCTGGGGGGCGGGGCAAGCAGAGCAGCAGGTGTGGGTAGGCACCTTGGCGGAGCTGCAGCAGGGGGAGAGTCAGGCAAAGTTGCCGGGCCTACTGGTGGTTGGGGAGGTGGTGCGGCTGCGGCAGGACTTTTTGCCGGGGATCCCACCCTTGCCGCCACCGGCTCCTTTGGCAGGCAAGACGGTGCTGGTTACCCGTTCTGAGGGGCAATCACCAGCTTTTTGTGAGTTGCTGCAGGCCCAGGGAGCGCGGGTGCTGGAAATGCCCACCCTGGTGATCCAGCCGCCCACGAGCTGGGATCCCTTGGATACAGCCATTGCCAACCTGGAACAATTCGACTGGCTGCTGCTGACCTCTGCCAATGGAGTGCAGGCTTTCTTTGAGCGGCTGCAGCGGCAGGGGCGAGATAGCCGAGCACTCCACTCCCTGCAAGTGGCGGTGGTGGGATCCAAAACCGCTTCCGTGCTGGCCCAGTACGGCATTCGCCCGGATCTGATGCCCTCCGAGTTTGTGGCCGAAGCCCTGCTACCCATTTGGCCACAGCCAGTGCAGGGGCAGCGCATCCTCTTTCCCCGCGTTGAGTCAGGAGGGCGGGAGGAGCTGGTACAGGGGTTGCGGCAGCGAGGAGCAGAGGTGGTGGAGGTGGCCGCCTATCAGTCCGCCTGTCCGGCGACAGCGGATCCCCAAGTCCTGGAAGCTCTTAAAGCCCACCAGGTGGACATCCTCACCTTTGCCAGCTCCAAGACAGTACAGCATTTTGCCCACTTGATCCAGCAGGCAGGGCTAGGCCCTGAGATCTGGGATCCACCCGTGCAGATTGCCGCCATTGGCCCCAAGACGGCCGCAACCTGCAAGGCTGCATTTGGTCGAGTGGACATCGCAGCCCAGGAGTATACTTTGGAAGGATTGGTGGAAGCCCTCATCCAAGCGACCAACCGTTCTACCTAGCCTTTTCAGGCCGTTCGCGGTAGCGGTGCAGAGTACCCAGGTGCTCCTCATAGTGAGCCCCCATCAGCCAAACGGAACTCTCCTGGCCCGGCATCCCAATAGATACACCCAGACACCATGTGGCAGACGGCCAAGCTCTACGAAGACATTCTTTACGAAAAAACGGATGGCATTGCCAAGATCACCATCAACCGTCCCCACAAGCGCAACGCCTTCCGCCCCAAGACCATTGCCGAGCTGATTGATGCGTTTGCCGATGTGCGAGAGGATCCCAGGATTGGAGTAGTGCTCTTAACAGGCGCCGGGCCCCATACCGATGGGAAGTATGCCTTCTGCGCCGGCGGGGATCAAAGCGTACGGGGCGAGGCCGGTTACCTGGATGAGGCCGGGATCCCTCGTCTCAATGTGCTGGATCTGCAGCGCATCATCCGCTCTTTGCCCAAGGTGGTGATTGCCCTAGTGGCAGGCTACGCCATTGGGGGTGGCCATGTTTTGCATCTCATCTGCGACCTGACCATTGCCGCCGATAATGCCATCTTTGGGCAAACCGGCCCTAGGGTGGGCAGCTTCGATGGGGGCTTTGGGGCCGCCTACCTGGCGCGAGTGGTGGGGCAAAAAAAAGCCCGCGAGATTTGGTTCCTCTGCCGCCAATACACCGCAGCCCAAGCCCTGGAGATGGGTCTGGTGAATGCGGTGGTGCCGGTGGAAGAGCTGGAAGCTGAAGGGATCCGCTGGGCGCAAGAGATTCTCCAGCACAGCCCCTTGGCCATCCGCTGCCTCAAAGCCGCCTTCAATGCCGATTGCGATGGGCAGATGGGGCTGCAGGAGCTGGCCGGAGATGCGACGTTGCTGTTCTACATGACCGAGGAAGCTGCTGAGGGCAAACGCGCCTTTTTGGAAAAGCGCCCACCTAACTTTCGCCAGTTTCCCTGGCTGCCATAGTTTGTTTGTTTTCATTAATTCCACTTCCCCGAAGGGAAGCGACTACCCAATCTCTGCTTACGTAGGCCAAGTGATGGGGAGTTTCCATTAATTCCACTTCCCCGAAGGGAAGCGACTGCCTATCTACTCTTTTTACTCCTGCTCTTAGCCTTCCCGTTTCTCTGGTTGGTGGTTACCCTAGATGCGGTTCAAGTTGCTGTTGCAAAGCTCGGATTTTCTCCTAACCTATCTCTTGTGCTGCTGACCCTAGTAATTATTGGGAGTACGATTAATATCCCCCTTTATGAGAGAGTTTCCAAAGTAGCTATGGTACCTGATTTGGATCGATTGTGGACGATGCGCTTCTTTTGAGGTATTCCCTTAAGGCGAATTGAACAGAAAACGATTGTGGCGTTGAATGTCGGGGGTGGTCTGATTCCAACCCTATTGGCCATTTATCAGTTTACCTGTGTTTCGCCAATTTTGATTGTGCTTGTCACGGCTGTGGTGACAATAGTTAGTTATTATTCTGCCCAGGTGGTGCCGGGGATTGGGATTCAAATGAATGCCTTGATTGCTCCCCTAACGGCGGCGATGACTTCTGTGCTATTAACGGCGGGGTCTGATGTTGTGGCAGCACCGATTGCCTTTGCTGGCGGTGTATTGGGAACACTAATTGGGGCTGACCTGTTACACCTGCCCCAAATTGAGCGGATGACTCCAGGCATTCTTAGTATTGGTGGGGCTGGGGTTTTTGATGGTATTGCGCTGTGCGGTTTATTCGCCGTTTTGCTGACTTAGAAATTACTCAGAAATTCCAACAATTCACTTAATTGGTACATTCGGTTGGCTCGTAATTTATTCTGAAAAACGTTCTGAACAACACGACTTATCCCTAAAATTGATCCCCCATTAAGGTGGTTTTTCTACCCACTCATACAGTTCTAAATCCGTTGAGGCGCAGGAGTGACAGCCCCCACACTTCCGCTGTTGTACGGGGCGCACCCGCCCTTTGCGAATTAATACATCCAGGATCGGACGGAGGGCATCGGCATCCATTTGCCAGTGTTGACATAATTTGGTCAACGAAACTTGCCGGTGCGTTTGCAGATAACGTTGTAGGTCTTGCAAGAGCATCCCTTACCTCCCGGAGGGTACCCGCCGCAAACGGGGGCTACTGACGGCACGCAATCCCCACAAAACCCCCAACTGTACCAGCATGAGTCCCAATACCCACAACAGGGAACGTGCGGGGTGTTCATTAAAAGTCATGAACTGGTAATAAAAGGTGGCAACCCAATAGGCCAGCCCGGTTGTCCAACAAGCGATAAACACCGTCCAGCCTAGATTGGTTTCCCGATAAACCGCCGCCGTCGCTGATACACAGGGGAAATACAGCAGGACAAACAGCAGAAACGCAATCGCCGCCGTAGTACTGCCAAAGCGGGAAGCCATCTGCCCAAAGGTAGTCGTCTGCACCCCCAACTCCTCCGCCACTGCCTCCTCATCCCCACTCCTGCGGACTACCCCCATCCCCAGCGGGTCCAGCAACTGCTCCCCTAGGGCGGCAAAATTTTGGGGAATGCTGGCAACTGCTTCCTGGAGACCACCCCACAGGTCAAATGCCGCCGGTGGTTCCCCACTATCTGCCGCTTCCGCCTGCGCCAACTGCCCATAGAGGGAATTCATGGTTCCCACCATCACCTCCTTGGCAAACGTCCCGGTAAATATCCCCACCGTTGCGGGCCAATTCTCCGGTCGCACGCCCATCGGTGCAAATACCGGCGTAATCTGCCGCCCAACCGCACTGAGCAGGGAATCGGTACTGTCCTGTTTCCCAAAGGAACCATCCGTTCCCACCGAATTTAAAAAGCCCAAAATCACCACCATCACGATAATCATCCGCCCCGCTTTGGTAATAAACGCTTGCAACCGTCCCCAGGCGTGGATGGCTACCCCCTTGAGCGTGGGCAAATGGTAGGGCGGCAATTCCATAATGAAGGGAGCCGCTATCCCCTGTAGCAGGGTGCTTTTCATCACCAAACCCGTAAACACCGCCGCCCCAATACCAATCAGGTAAAGCAGAAACACCACATTTTGGGCATTTTTCGGAAAAAACGCCGCCCCAAACAGGGCATACACGGACAGCCGCGCCCCGCAGGACATAAACGGGTTCATCAGAATCGTCATCAACCGATCCCGCCGATTTTCCAGGGTACGGGTCGCCATAATGGCGGGGATATTGCACCCAAACCCCACCAGCATCGGCACAAAGGACTTCCCCGGCAAGCCAATCCACCGCATCAGCCGGTCCATCACAAACGCCGCCCGCGCCAAATACCCGGAATCCTCCAACACTGATAAAAAGACAAACAATAAGCCAATTTGGGGAATGAAGGTCGCCGTCGTTTGAATGCCACCCCCCACCCCGTCCGCCAACAGCCCAATCAACCAGCCGGGTGCATGGAGTTGGGTCAACAGATGCGCCGTGCCCTTCACCGCAATCGTGCCCACCCCTATATCAAAAAAATCCACAAAGGCTCCCCCCACATTCATCGCCACGAAGAACATGAGGTACATCACCCCGAGGAAGATGGGAATCCCCAGCCACCGGTGCAGCACCCAGCGGTCAATCCGATCCGAAAGCGTTTGGCTAACCTGCCCAGCGAAAGTGACCGTCGCCCCCATCACCTCCCGAATCCAGGTGTAACGGACATCGGCAACCAAGAGGTCAATGTCTTCCCCCAAGGTTTGAAAAATCTCCTGCCGATGGGTTTCTAACACCGGTGCAACGTTCGCCCCATCCACCGCTTGCAACCCGTACAGCACCGCCCAAGGGGAACCCAGACCTGCTGTATAGGAAAGTTCGGTAAAGGCTTGCTCGATCACCGGGGGATAAACAGGGCGCACCCCCGCCCCCTGCGGCTGGGTCAATGCCTGCCGGATGACTGCCTTAAGTTCTGCCACCCCCCGCCCCCGATGGGCACACAAAGGCACGACCGGACAGCCCAACCGCTGTTGCAAACCAGCCACGTCAATCCGTATCCCCCGCCCTTCCGCTTGATCCATCATGTTCAGGGCAATTACCAGCGGCACCCCCATTTCCAAAAGCTGGGTCGTCAGGTAAAGATTCCGCTCCAGATTGCTGGCATCCAGGATATTCACCACCAGGTTGGCTTCACCGCTGAGCAGGTAATCCCGTGCCACCTGTTCATCCAGCCCCGTGCCCCCCGCTGCCACATCCAGGGAATAAATCCCCGGCAAATCCACCACCGTCACCGTTTGCCCCTGATCCCGGTAGGTGCCCTCCTTGCGTTCCACCGTCACCCCGGGCCAATTCCCCACCCGTTGGCGCGCCCCCGTCAAGGCATTGAATAGGGTCGTTTTCCCACAGTTGGGATTTCCCAGTAAGGCAATCGTCCGCTTGCTCATTGCCCATCGCTCCCTAAATTTGCTTCTCCCTCCACCGGCACTACCTGTAATGCCGCTGCTTCCCCTTTGCGCAGACTCAGGGCAAACCCCCGCACCTCAATTTCCGTCGGGTCTCCCAAGGGCGCATGGCGTTTCACCTGCAGGATCGTCCCCGGCGTTAAGCCCATCCCCAGCAATTTCCGCTTGTAATCCCCCGCTCCCGGCGCATAGCCCACCACCCGCACCCGACTGCCAATAGTCGCCTCCCCCAAGGTCATCCTGGGCATTGCCGCCTCCCATCGCTCGACACCAATCCGTTCCGCCATACCCGCCCCCAACCCCCACCGCTGACCTTGACATTCCACCAGCACCGACCCGGAATCCAGATGGCTCAGCACCGTCAGCACCGCCCCCTGGGTAATGCCCATGCCCACCAACCGGGGATTGGCATCATCACAATCCACCCGCACCACCCGCACCCGTTCCCCTGCCCGCATTTGAGATAGGGGCATTATTTGCAAATTACCTTCACTAGCAATTCCCGGCTTAGCCCGGCTCACTGCCGCCTCGTTGACATAGGTAAAACCCAGTTTTTGACCGTTATTTCCCGGCTGACTCCCTGAATGTGGCACCAGAACCTCCTTGATTATTAGTGGCGTTTGTAATAACTTTAGACCTGAACATAATAAATATTATTCTCAATTCAATTAAATTAAAACGCAAAGGCAACCCGACGGCGCCCCTGCCTTAAGCAAGTTTTAATGCTCAGGACGCCAAATTGTTATCAAATATTACGGATGGGATGGATTATAACTGGGAGGATTCTTGGGAGCGATTGTTTTGCAAGGTACTGCCAATGCCCTGCAAAATCCCCCGCCCAATCAAGCCCAAACCCCGCCCAATGATCCGGGTGAGCAGATAGGCGCTGGTACGGCCAATGTAATTTGCCACCGCCCGCAGTATGGGTGCCACCGCATCTTGAAACTCCAACCAGAGGGTGACCAGCCAGGGAATGCCCCGGAGTTGGGCCAGTTCCGCCGTGCGCCCCGCATACACCGGGTACAGGACAATCGCCTGGTCTTGGATACGCAAAAGTTGATAACAACTCTCAAAAATCGCCCGGGGTTCGTCCCAGTAGCGTTGCCAGCGGTAGCGTTGGGAAAGTTGGTTGCGGAGCCGTTCGGTTTCCCGGGTAGAGAGCAGGTTGCGGCGATAAAACCGTTGCTTCACCGATTCATGGTGGGGAAAGCAGTTGAGCAGGGGTTGCACCACCCCGTTGGCGACCTGGATCACCAGATTTTCCAGGAGGATGGCGGCGTGGTCGCTGGCGATTTGGCTGTTGGCCGCATACAAGACCCCATCAATGCCCAGGGGCGTTTGAAAGAGATGAAAGCTAAAAAGGTCCTTGACCAGGGGAATTTTGTCTAAAATCAGGGCGCGCACCGTGTCCCGTTGTGCTAGGTCGTGTTGATCTTATGTTAGGATAGAGAGAATAATTTATAGAGGAAAGAGGATGAAGTTGGTTTTTTTAGATGAAAACAAATGGCAGAAGA